>JABDKX010000071.1 GCA_013001975.1 Saprospiraceae bacterium
GGATGGGTTTTGGTTGATGGTTGTCGGTATGATGCTTCTAAATTCGTAATGGGTATCAGATCAAAAAAATGACATAGCTCTTTAAACAGATCGATATTTGATACAATATCCTCATATTTTATAACTCTAGCCTGACCTTGATATCCATTGTGTCCTTCTAGAGGAATCACATTTTCTATACACCATCTCAGGGTCATTAATTCTACTTCTGAAATATTATCCACTTGACTTATGTCGATCTCGTAATGATCCTTAATGAATTGGGTTAATTTATCTTGAGAAGCAAAAATTGAAAGATCCAGTATCCATGGGAATTTTGAGCGTTTTTGTGACCGAACAACATCATACGGACTCCTCAATACATGTAGCACTGGAACTTCCATAATTTCATTTATGAACTTTGCACTAAGGTTAGCACGTACGAACTTCGCAATGTATTTCTTTGGGATCCATGGCCAAAGGTGTCGCTTAAATTTTCGATTGCTGTTTTGTGCGATCCAATCGTTGTCCACGCGATTTAAGAAGACCTTCTTTAAATAGGAATACGCTTCTTTTGATCCTGATTTATTTTCGATCCATTGATCACAGATCAAATGTCCTTTTTTTGTCTTGGTATAATGCTCTGGTTCAAATAATAATCTATATCGGTGTTGCCTTGAGATCATTTCAGACAGCCAACTGGTTCCACTTCTCGCAGTTCCAACAATGACCAGATGTTTATTGAATTTGGTCATGCCAATTGGGTATAAAGTTCTTCATGTGCTTCAATAAATTGGGCCATGGTAAAATGCCTCAAACAATAATTTCTTAATTCAACTCCAATCGCTTTTCTTTCATTAGGAGACCGTGATTTTAATTTCGATATCGCATATGCTAAAGCTTGAGCATTTCCTGCGGGAACAAGCCATTCTGGAAAATCCTTTAAAACGTAATTTATACCAGAGATATCAGATCCTATAACTGGAATAGCCATTGACATAGCTTCAACAAGTGCCATTGGCATACCTTCTTTTCTGCCCTCATCTAAGGTTGGAATAATGTATAAATCTGCATCCGAAATATATGGACGAACATCAGGGTGCTTTCCTAAAAAAGAAACTTTATTTTGCAATCCTAAATTACGACTTAAATCTTCCATAGCCCGGCCATAATCGTTGTCTTTATTACCTAAAATGGTTAATTTCCAATCATCATCTTTCAACATTTTAACCGCTTCTAATAAAATTTCTATGCCTTTAACTGGAACCAAATTAGCCACCGTTATGATATGAAACATCTCCTTTGGGCTTGTTCTTGAGAAATGAATGGGGCTGTAATGTTCAGTATCAATACCGAGAGGAATTAAGGCTTGAGCTTTTTTATTGGGATAATAATCTTGCATTTCATGATTAATATTAACGATGTAATTAGCCAAAAAACTTCTGATCTTCCAATGGCGATTTCCCCAGCTCATCGCCTTTTTTGTGTAAAGCCATTTAATTCCGGCCATACGTGCCGCACAGACTTCGGTCCAGTCGCTACTCCAATGCCAAGAGTGAATCACATCATATTTATTTTTCTTGAAAAATCTTGAAATTGTCCAAATGCGCGAAGGAAGTGATTGGTAGGGTTTGTATTCGGTAGTTGTTTTAAAAATATGAATTGGAAACCCTAAGGCTTCGACTTCATTAAAAAATGCACCTCTTCTGTGGTTACATGCCAATTCAATATCAAAACGCTTTTGGTCTAAACCGCTAATAAGGTCATACACGACTTTACCGCTTCCTGCTTTATCAAAATTTGGCATTGTGAAAAGAATACGAATTCTATCCTTCATAAATTATTGCATTGTCTTTATAACCTCAGCAGGGTTCCCAGCTACAACCGAATTAGATGGGACATTTTTAACAATCACCGATCCTGCGCCTATAATCACATTATCACCAATAGTAATATCGCCAATAATCACAACATTAGCACCTACATTTACGTTGTTGCCGATAATTGGTAAGAGCTTATTATCATTGTTCTTATTGCCTATGGTCAGACTATTCCTGAATTGAAAATTCTCTCCTATAGATTTTGCATTGATAACAGTCGCAAAAGGATGATAACACATAAGGCCACCTTTGATCTTGGTACCACCAAAGATCTTACAGTTATAATTTTTATAAAATAAGGATCTCCATTTGAAATTTTTAGCTTTGATCCGCCAGGAGAAAATAAATACGAACTCTGGATAGTATAGCATCAAATGATAAAATTTCTGTTCGATGGATTCGAGCTCTGCCTTACATCCTCTCACCTCAAAAGTATTCAGGATATCCATTTGAATGAGGGCATTGTCTTTGACATGTTTTTGAAAAAGTTGCTTTAGGACTATCTTTTTTAAGCCATGCTTTAGTTTACTCATAGTGTATCAACTGATCTTTATAAGGACTTAAGGTGATTTTTTATATAATAAGGTACAATATAATAAGCATAAAATTTATAGAGGTACTGATTTCGCGATAATACCAATAAATTCAAGAACAATTTTATTAAGAAAGGCAAATTCATGTGATCAATATCAGCCATTAGCTCCTGCTTTTTAGCCTTTCTGGCCTTTCTGCCTTCTGTAAGGAACAATATTTTCCCCATAGCATTATACAACTGCTTGAATAATATTTCTTTAAACCGTAATGGTACCGGATTTTCTCTATAAAATTCAAGATGAGATTTAACAAGTCGCGGCCACTGCATAAAGACCCGATTCATTTGTTGTTTGGCCATTTGAATGGTAGAGGTCTCATGCTTAAAATAGAGATACACATACATATCTAAAAATGCTACATTTGAAGTCATGCCTAATTTGATATCAAATGCGGTATCCTCGTTGTTTTTGAGACGTTCGTCATACATGCCAATCGCATCAAATATTCGTTTTCTGTATAAAAAACCTGGAGGCCCAACTACAATTCTTAAATCGTTGAACCATTCTAGTCCCCAGTACGGTTTTTCCTTGATGATCACATTTAAGGTTTCGTCGGATGGCTTCTCGGTTTCAGGAATGCTCTTACTTGATTTGACCAATTTCCCGAATACAGCATCCATTTCAGGGTAATCATCCAACACCTTGATCATGGTATTTAAAGCATTAGGGTAAATTTCATCATCAACATCAAAAACATACACATAATCGCCTCGAGACGCAGCTATTCCCATATTTCTGGCAGGTGCTGCACCTTGTTTTGGTTGCACTAACAATTTCACACGATCATCTTTTTGTTCTAGAGCCTTAATATTATCCAAAGAATTATCAGCCGAATTGTTTTCGACATAAATAATTTCGAAATCTTCGACCTGTTGATCGACTATAGAATTATAGGATTTTGTAATAAAATCGGCGCCATTATAAACCGGGATAACCACGGATAATTTCATAGATTACTGTGTATAAAAATATTCTTTCCAAAGTGAGAAGGTCAATAACATGCTCAATGGATGCGAATAATAAACCTGATCTTTGGTGGTAAAATTATGATATATATCTTTAATTATTTCTTTCGGAATAAATTCATAGAAATCATCAGCAAATAAGCGCTCTTTAAGAAGTTTTTCATTTTCAGAACCCAAGAATTGCAGTTCCCAGTTTCTCTGAATAAACTTATGTCCGCGTTTTTCATTGACTACTCTTTTAATTTTATTGATGACCCTGTAGGGCAAATTGACTGGCGAACGGTTAAGATGATAATTATATAAATTAAAGGGTTTGTTAGCATGCCAGGTAATTTTAGCCAGTTCTGGTGCTTGCTTCAAATGGGCAATTTGAAGTTTCCTGTCGGCTAAAAAATCTTCTGAAGTACGGCAAACAAATTTGCACATTTCGTCATCATAAAAAGGTAATGTAATGGGGTGCGTGGCTTCAAAAATACTCAAGTTAGTAGTTGTCCAACGATGTGCCCATTGCGAGGTTTTAAAGGCTCTTATCTTTGCACTTAAATTATCAATATTGATCTTTGCCAATGCTGTTTCAATACGGCCTATAAGGTAACTCTTAAAGTCACCTTCCAGGTGCCATGCTTCCCACAATTTATTGGCCAATTCTAGGCCTCCTTTTTTTACCATTTTATACAAAAGCAAATCTATAATCTCTTCTTCATTTGTGCCTTCAGGAACACCTCGATCAAACAATACATCGCCCCAATGGCCCAATGAAAATACCCCGTTCATGTCTCTAAGATCTTCAATAATAGCCATTTGCCTGGGATGTGTAAATTCTGAATAGCAAGAATTAATTTGTGCGAGCTCATCTATTGATGTCCATAAATACCCTTTTTGAATGATAAAATGTTCAAAAGAAAACCCACATTGATCAGCTATTTTTTTGCTTATTTTATGTTCTGGATAGCCATCCAGAAAACTATAACTATAGGCATGGACCGGATTATTTAAATCTTTAAGTATTAGCGCTTGGCTTCTGCTATCTAATCCACCTGAAAGTGGTAAAATAACAGGATTATCTTCAATCTGTTTTTTGGTGATCTTTGTAAGTAAGGCAATATATTCTTCAAGAGCGGATTCAAAATTTATAGGTTGAGGGTCATAATACCACTTGAAATAGGGTTCGCTTTTTATATGCTTTTCCTGTTCATCAAGCCAATGCTTCTCACCTGGGCCAAGGCAGATCTTATGTTTCCAGAAAGTATCGGTATCTAAAAAAAAACCTGTGGCTGCGAATATGCAAATGGCTTTTAAGTCCAATTCTTTTGGGCCATCGCTAAAAGCAAACTGTTGTTTAACAGGGATTATTGGGTTTATTATCTCCATTATTTTCTTGCATACTAATATACAAATTCCCTCTTAAGCCAAGCCTCATTATTAGCTTTATTGAATAGCAAATAAGTTCAAATAAAATAATATCTTTCCAATAAATTAGACAGACGCTCTTTATTTAAAATTTCAGCTTGAAAAAAAAATTAAAAATAGCGATCTATTCAGGGTCGATTCCTAGTACCACATTTATTGAACATTTGATTCATGAGGTTGCACAACATCATACCGTTCTACTTTTTGGGAATATAAAATCGAAGACAACATATACCAATTCCAATATTAAGATCATTTCCACACCCTATCAGAAATGGCAGTATGTACCGCTCACCATTTGGAGAATTGTTCTGCTTTTTTTTAAACGACCATCTTATATTAAAGCTGCCTATAAACGTGCGAAACAATATCCAACGAATTATTTAAAAATTATTCGCTTTACACGTTACATTGCCGTCCTTCTTTATGAGCCAGATATTTTTCATTTACAATGGGCAAGGCGCATCGAGCGGTGGACCTTTCTTAAGGAGGTTTATGATTGCAAATTGCAGTTGAGTTTATTGGGAACTCAAATAACCGTTGCCCCTAAAAATGATAGGGCATTGGCTCAAAGTTTCCAGATCCATTTTCCGTTTGTTGATCAGTTCAATGCAGTTTCAGAACATACCGTTAATGAGGCCGTATCTTATGGCGCTGATCCCTCAAGAATCAAAGTCATGAGGATTCCAATATCAGCACAAGCTGTTGAAAAATTTAAATTGCCTAAAAAACCTAAACATCAATCTATAAAACTTGTGTCGGTAGGCCGCTATGATTGGGTAAAAGGCTATCGCTATGCTATTGATGCCATAAAAATTTTAGCAGACGAACAGATCGATGTGCAGTATTCCATTATTGCTCCTGGAAAGGTATCTGAAGAATTGGTGTTTCAATCGCATCAACTTGGGATTAGTGATCAGATTACCTTCTTAATGGGCTTAGACCAGGATGAACTGTTTGAAAGTATGCAAAAATTTGATGTTTTACTTTTACCAAGTGTAACCGAAGGCATCGCCAATGTGGTTGCCGAAGCTATGGCACTGGGGATTCCTGTAATATCAACCAATTGTGGTGGTATGCCGGAAATTGTGATTCCGGGTGAAACTGGTTGGTTAGTTGATGTTCGAGACGCACAAGGAATCAGTACTGCCGTTAAGCAGATCATGCATAGCTCGGAATCAGAAATACAACTTATAGCTAATAATGCTCATAAATTGGTCTCTTCGCAATTCCATCCTTCTCGCAGTATGACTCATTTTATTGATGCGTATGAAGAATTAATGACTCGTAAGGAAGTGATATGAAAAAGACAGCAACTTCACATAAAATAAAGCGCCTGAAGATCGCAGTTTTTTCTGGATCTATCCCAAGTACTACCTTTATTGAAAATTTAATTCATGGTATTTCTGAATCGCATAAAGTCTTATTATTTGGTACCCTCAAAAGGCCTTATTCTTATGATTCTAAATCCATATATATTTATGAAACTCCAAAATCACATTGGACAAATTTACTTTATTCAACATATCGATTGTTAGTGCTTGCCTTGAAACGTCCAAAAGATGTTTTAAAATTGTTCAAGGAGATAAGAAAATATTCTAAAGTTTATAATAGATGGATATGGTTTACAAAGTTCCTTCCAATAGTCCTTTACAAACCTGATATTTTACACATTCAATGGGCCAAAAACCTTGAATTTTATTATTTTCTTAAACGCGATTTTAAAATAAAGATCATTTTAAGTCTTCGTGGGGCTCATATCAACTATTCTCCCATTGTAGATCCCAATTTGGCTGCAGTTTACAAAAACACATTTCCCAAGATCGATGCCTTTCATGCTGTTTCTAAGGCTATAGGAATAGAAGCTGAAAAATATCATGCAGAAAAAGAAAAAATCAAGGTCATTCATTCACCAATTCCACAAAAATTCATTGATGCTTTTAAACCCTATAAAAAGCGATCAAATAAAAACATTCATTTGGTATCTATTGGACGTACCCATTGGATCAAAGGATATCCTTATGCCATAGAAGCCATTTCTATTTTAAGACAAAAAGGCCTGCCAGTGACTTACAGTATAATTGGGGTTGATCATCCAAATGAAGCCTTAAGTTTTCAAATTAAACAACACGATTTACAAGAATTTGTGAATTTGATCCCTTCCATAAGCCAAGATGCTTTAATTGAACAACTTCCCTCCTACGACGCCATAATATTAAGTAGTTTAAAAGAAGGTATAGCTAACGTTGTCTTAGAAGCCATGGCTATTGGATTGCCAGTAATATCAACAGATTGCGGAGGTATGAATGAAGTGATAAAACCAATGGAGACTGGATTCTTAGTCCCGATGAGAAATCCCGAAGCTTTAGCCAATGCTGTTGTTGAATTGATAGAATCATCAGAGCACGATCTTCAACTCATGACGCAAAATGCTAATGATATTGTCAAATTTAATTTTAAAGCCTCAGATAAGATCAAGGAATTCCTTGAACTATATGAATCAACTTTTAATAATTGATTTATTTGGTAAGTCTCTCTAATAAATGAAAAACTTGTTCAAAAATTTAAATACAAGTTTATCAAAGGCTATGAATTTAGAAGCCATTGGTGAATTCAGAAGCGCTACACCCAATTTAAATTTTATACGATTTATTAAACCAAGTTCTGGCTTATATCTATGATAGTTTTGAATTATATTAATTCTATTCTTTCTGTACATCTTTACATCCAATCGTTTTAATTCTAAGGCCTTTTTTAAAATCATACCAAAATACCTTAGCAGAAATTTTTTGTCAATGATTTTTAAGCACTCAAAATGCGTTTCAATGATGTGCTGTTTTTTTAGAGCATCAGATTTTGAGCTGTAAATGCCCTCTTTATGCAGACGATAACTTCCGGTAACTTCATTAAGGAATTTTATTTTGCCAAATTTTGACTGATACGTTAACATTAAGGTATCTAATCCTGGAGCCGATTTCAATACTTCCGAAAAATCACGATTTTTAAAAACTCGTGTTAAAGTTGGCGACCAAATTGGCATGTCTTTCTCGGTATAGATGTCCTTTCTGTCATCTGTAATCAGCTTTTCTTTAAGGAGTTCTCCTGTTTCATTGACGATAGAAATATTCGTAAAACAAACTTCATAATCAGGATGCGATTCTAAAAAATCAACCTGTCGTTGTAATTTATTATGGTCGATCCAATAGTCATCCCCTTCGCATAAGGCAATATATTTTCCTTGGCATTGACCCAAAGCAAAAATAAAGTTTTGATGCATCCCTAAATTGTCCGACTGATAAAAGTATGTTATACGATGCCCTTCTGGATGTGAATTTTTTATGGTCTTAATAAGTTGATCAGATCGATCTGATGAGGCATCATTTGAAATGATCAGCTCATAATCAAAATTGGTTTTTTGGTTAAGGATACTTTCAATGGCTTGTACTATGAAGGATTCATGTTTGTATGTGATCATACAAACACTTACCTGAACCTTATTTTTCATGCAAAAAATTAAGTGGTGATATTTCTTTTTTTATTGCTGCAGGAATTCCGGCAACCATACAATTATCAGGCACATTTTGGGTGACAACTGCACCAGCTGCAACGATAACATTCATTCCAACCTTAACGTCTGGTAAAATGGTGGCATTTGCACCAATTTGTGAAAAATCGCCCACTTGACTTCGGCCCAGTATTACGGCTCCTGGTGATACTTCAACAAAACGCCCAATAGATACATCATGCGTGATTGTTGTTTGAAAATAAATGATGCTTCCCTTACCTATGGATACACTGTTAGAAATAATGGCGTTAGGCATAACAATTGTCCCATCATCAATACGAACTTCATAAGTCCCAATCTCAGTATGAGTACTAATAACGGAAGATAATTTTCCGCCGAGCTTATTAAATTTTTTCTCCATTTCTGATCTTAATATGGGATTGCCAATACCAATTGTAAAGCGATTATCATGCTTTTTAAAGTAATCAGAGGCCATTTCTTCATTTGTAATGATCGGAAATTTTGCAAATATTAAATTATCATCATGACTATTGATATCATCATAAAAAGTCAAATTATCAGAGTCTCCATTTTCTCTTATAACCTCAAGAACCTCTTTTGCAAAACCTTTGGCACCAATTACTAACATCCTACTTTTTTTACACAATTAATAATCTTCTTTTGATCAGATCCGGATAAACCTACATATAAAGGTAAGCATAAGATTCGAGCTGCTATATCATTTGAGATCTCACATTTCTGCGATCGAACATAAGGCAAAGTGTCTAAGCTAGGATAAAAATACCGTCTGGGATTAATGGCCTCTTTATTTAATTCATCTAAGACCTTAATAAGCGTCTTTTCATCTTTAAACAGTATTGGGAAATAACTATAATTCCATGTTGTTTCAGGTCGTAACTGCATTAGAGTCAGATGTCCTGAAAATGCTTCCTTATATATATCAATGATTTGTTTTCTCTCGTTTAAAATATGCGTCATATAAGGCAAAACGGTTAATCCCATGGCTGCCTGGGGTTCACTCATTTTTGCATTAATACCCAGTCCTTGAAAGGCTTCAGGACCATCATGACCAAAATTATGATGATAAAATAACTGATCATGCAATTCCGTATTTCTTGCAAACATCGCACCGCCTTCACCAGTATGGAAAATTTTAGTAGCGTGAAAACTACAGGTACTTATATCGCCATACTCAAATATGGAGCGCCCTTTATAATTGACACCAAAGCAATGTGCAGCATCATAAATAACTTTTATGTTGTGTTTTTTGGCAATGCGTTCAATAGCTTCAACATCGCAAGGATTTCCAAAAACGTGGGTTGCTAAGATCGCTGATGTATTTGCCGTGATGGCAGCCTCGATCTTTGAAGCATCAATGGTTAGATAATCCGGATGAATATCTACAAAAACGGGTTCACAACCTTCCCAGACTATACAGGATGTTGTAGCCACATAACTGAAAGGCGTTGTTATGATCTCTCCTTTTAAATTAAGTGCCTTAATAGCGATTTGCAAAGGTAAAGTGCCGTTTGTGGTTGCAATAATATTGCTGACATTCAGATATGTTTTCAAACTAGCCTCCAATTCCTTAACTAAAGTGCCACGATTGGTCATCCAACCTGTTTCCCATGCTCTTTTTAATACATCATGGTATTCGCTTTGAGGCGGTAAAAATGTCTTGGTAACATTAATCATATTTTACTTTTCAACAACATATAATATGGATCTTTGATCTATTCCATTTTTTTTGAATTCTTCTTTACCGAAATAATTTTGACCTAATTGCTTTACCTTAAAACCAACACGTTCTAATCTGTGAATGAAATCATCCCTCGAATACATTCTTACATGATCATGCTGTCCAAAATATTTCCATCTTAAATGTTCTGTTTTAAGATAATCTTTATTTTCAAGAGTTGAACTCAATGATAACATTATTGGAACCAAAAGCAAACCTGTTCCATTTTTTTTAGTTATCCGAAATAGCTCTTGCATTGCTTTTTCATCATCCTCAATATGCTCTAAAATATGAGAACAAATAAACATGTCAAATAAATTATCCGAATAAGAATTCATGTTTGTGATATTGACGTTATCATCAACATCTTTCATACTTAAATCTGCACAGCGATAATTAATATTTACTTTGTTTTTTAAAAATTTCTGAAGTGGTTTTTTAGGAGCAAATTCTACTAAATTAAGTTCCTTATCAGGATTCTCACTTATATATCTATTTATAAACATACTTATTAATCGTTCCCTATCAGAAGATCTACAAAGCACACATTTATATTGGTTCAAATTTAAAGTTTCAAACAAAAATGGGGAATGCACGAATCCATGTTTATAAAATTCACTAAAATAGCTTTGATATGGAAAATGATTAAATCTTGTATTAGAATTGCATACTGGACAAAAATATAAGTTTTCTTTTCCTTTTAATTTTTTTCCTATTTTTTTAGATAATCTTGTTATTTTGAGTGCAATTTTATTCATAAAATATTCTCATTGTTTTGCTTTTCTAATCTCAGTTCATAAAATTCATTTATAATTTTCATTCTGATAAGAAAAACTATCTAGTTTACATAATCAGTGCTGAGTGAATAAAACTTTTTCATGGCTTGTAAGAATGCGTTTTGTCCTGCTTGTTTTATAATATAATTACGAATATAGGTCTTATCAAATCTTAGGGTTTCATTCTTGATCAGTTTCAAATGCTTTGCAATATCTTTATAATCTCCAATATCAACCAATACCCCTGTTTCTTCGTTGATGCTATCTTCTGGGCCACCACTTCTTGTGGAGATCACAGTGGTACCGCATAGCATGGCTTCGCGAATGGCAACACCATAGGGCTCATCTAAACTCGTTGAAATAAAAACAGTTGATCGCTTCATTAAAATTTCAATGGCCTTTCGATCCATATAGGAATTAAAGGTACATAAATCCAATATATTTAATTCACCAGCATGCTTTTCATAATAAGAAGTATCTGTAGATCCTACATTATTTCCCACCACAACAACCTCAACCTGATCTCTGTCTTTTAAACTATTAGCAAATGCGGCTATTGCTCTAAAAAATGTTAGGACATCTTTTACTTTATTTGGGGTTGTTACTGTTGAAATTACAAATTTTGAAGATTGAGACGTATCTTTTAATCGAAAGCGTTCCTCATCCATTAAATTCCAAATGACATCGATTTCTCGATCAATCCCGTCTTCTTTCATTCGTTTTTTCTGATATTGGCTTACTGCTCCAACTTTTGTTGCATTCATTAATGCCGATTTGATCTTTTCTTTTTTAAATGGAGAAAACGCTGAAAGTTTAAATGGAGAATGTTCCATAATAACATATGGAACAGCATAAGCCTCACATATTTTTTCTGCCGAAAATCCTGCCCTAAATGTCCCCTGAACATGAATTATATCTGGTGTCCAATGCTTTTTACAAAAAGCAGAATAGGCGTTTAAATAACAATTATTTGCGACCCTATATTGACGTTCTTCAGACCAGTTATTTTGAAGAATAATTGGGAATGAAAAGGCCTCTGGATTTTGATTTAAATAGGCTTTTGATAAGCCTTTTGGTTTTCGGCGAAGCCATCGTTTTATGCGGTGGTATAAGCTATTTTTGGTGTGCAATTGTTGCCCCATAAGCACTTTAACTTCAAATCCGTTCTGATCAAGGAATTGCGCTTGCTCCTGAAAAAAGGAGCCTATTTGATGATCTCTATTTGGGTACCAAGAGGGCAAAATTAAAATGCGCTGATGTCTTGTGTTAGAATTCTCCATAGTGTTTAAGGATGCACAGCCATTTCGTTAAGGACCTGTTTAATATTGTTTCTAAAGCGATAAGGTAGTTTTTTACCTAATATGCGATACAAAAGTATATAAGTCTTTAATTTAGAATAGAATTTGGAGGATATCAGTTGTTTACTTTTGTAGCTTTTTAAAAGCGCTCTAACTTCCTTAAAATATGAAAAATCTACTGCAGTTAAAAAATTGCGCGTCAAGAAGTTGTTCAAAGACGTTTTCGATTCTAAACCAAGTGTGTTGTTTTTAACAAAATGTGTTATTACGATCATTCTATCTCTAAAAAGCTCACCAGATAAAATGTTCCTTTTAGTTGTATTGTCATGGTGCGTTCTAAAATAGTTTAACTGCTGGTGAACGAATACAATATCGGTATTCAAACCAATACTCAAGTATGAAAATAGATCTCCTGCATTTTTTAAAGTTTTCAATACTTCAAAATCTATCAGATCAATTGCTGTTTTAGAAAATAAAACTGAACTGGCATTCCAGATGATCAAATTAGAGATGAAATTGTGGGTTAGATCACTTTTGTCCTGAATTACAGTGGTCCCAGAATCTTTTAGCTTTTTTAATGCTGTATTCATTTCAGAAGTAACACTCAGCGGTTGCCCGGAGTCATCCACAACTTTCGAATCTGTAAATACCAAGCCTGCCTTTTGATGCTTCTCAAACGCTTCGACTGTAAATTTCAAAAAATCCGGATCAGAGTAGTCATCACTTTCGGCAATCCATATATATTGGCCTTTTGCCAATTCAAGTCCCTTGATCCATTGCTTGAACAATGAGCCAGAATTGACTTGATTAACGACAAGATGACTGACCTTTGGATGCGACTTATAGTCTTCTAAAATAGCAACACTGCCATCTGTAGAAGCATCATCTAAAAGAATGACCTCAACGTTTTGATACGTCTGATCAAATATGGAATCCAAGCGCTGTATTAAATAACCTTCGTGGTTATAATTTGGAACAATAACAGATACTATTGGAAGAGCCATGATTACTTCAATTAAGCGCTTTTATTTTTAAATATGGTGAAACCAAAAAAGCGTTTCATAACTAAATTTAAAGCAAATTTCCTACTTTTCAATTTCACCTTGATGTCCTTATGTTCTTTTAAAAGCCAATCATAATTTTTCAAATAAATATCGCGGTGTTTATTCCAAACATAATTCTGAGAATAGGCCACTTTGTCTTCGGTCATATTGCTGATCATAGACTCTGTTTTTATTCTATAGTAAAAGCCTAAATGATCTAATTTTTTAACAGTTCCACCAGCTTTTAATACATGTATCCAAAATTCCCAGTCTTCAAGTCCATATTTCATTTCAGGATCATATCCGCCTACACGTTTCCAATCTTTGGCTTTAAAAAATGCAGAGCAGAAAATACTATTGTATCTCAATAACTCAAGAAATGAATACGGATTCAATTTCCAGGGTCCTGTTTTTTCACCAAAATATTCGGCGTCGCAATACACCACGGTTAATGATTCATCATTTTTGAATGCCTCTACTGCAAGTGCAACATAGTCTTTCGAAATTTTATCATCAGCGTCAAGTGGTAAGATATAGGTTCCCTTAGCACGAGAAATGCCTGTGTTTCTAGCAGCACTCAGGCCTTGATTTTCTTGATGTATGAATGAAAATCGATCGTCTTTTTTTAGCCACTCGGAAGCAACTTCAGCTGTATGATCTGGTGAGCCATCGTCTACAATTATACATTCCCAATCTGAATAGGATTGATTGATCACCGAAGTCAGGGCATCATTCAGATATTTGGCCTGATCAAAACAAGGTACTATGATTGAAACCATCGTCATTGAGCTATGCTTTTTTGTGCTTTCTGCTGCATATAATATTATTTTAAGTCAGAGCTTTGTTTTCCTTTTGTGAGTATCAACAGCACCCTCAACATAAAGGAATTAACTTTTCTAGCAAATGCCGATGATTCCAAAGCTGCCAACATTTTAAATCGGTTTGTTTCACCAAGAGAACGGTATTCAATTAATCGTTGGGTATCTTTCAAAAATAATGGAAAATGCCGTTTCAAACAGGCCGTTCTTTCCTTATTAATAATCTCAATATTGTTTAGTTCTGTCGACATGCCATCGGTAAAAAACTTAGCAATAATCATATTTAAATGCTTATAGCTTACATTATACTTACAAATAGCGCAGATAAAAAATTCCCAATCTGAAGCGATCTTTAAATCTTCATTATAATAGAATACATCATCAAATACCGATCGTTTGATAAACGTTGCCGGATGCCCGAGTGATTTTTCGTAAAAGAAACTAAATGATAATTCCTTGGGATAAATAATAGTGTCCTCATTGCCTTTGTCATCACAAAAAACAAGATCTCCGAAATAAATAGCTGATCCTTCATTTAAAAGCGGACTTACCTTATCAAGTATATTCTTATCAATAAGTACATCGCCACTATTTAAAAATAAAAGATAATTGCCCGTCGCAGCTCGAATGCCTTTGTTCATCGCTTGATACACACCCGTATCGGGTTCACTTATTGCATAGGAAAAATGATCCTTGTGGCTATCTAACACCTCAACACTTCCGTCGGTACTGGCACCATCAATTAAGATATGCTCATAAACCTTCCGATGTTGCTCTTGAACACT
Source organism: Saprospiraceae bacterium (assembly GCA_013001975.1). Classification (GTDB taxonomy): domain Bacteria; phylum Bacteroidota; class Bacteroidia; order Chitinophagales; family Saprospiraceae; genus RFSX01. The sequence continues at coordinate 14,812 of JABDKX010000071.1, forward strand.
CCGAATGGTATGTTCTAAACCAGTCTTATTGTTGTAGTTAATGGTGATTACCGAGATCAATTGTTGCCTGTTTTACTTGTGATTATTGGGTTTAAATATAAATCTTTAAAATTACACTTCGCGTTAAGCGTCTTTTTTCAAGTCACTTTATGGACTAAGGTCATGAACCTTTTTCCAAATTGGATGACATTGTCCTTATAGCTCTTGTTGGTTAATTGCGGTTTTGTATTTGCATATTTTTCTAAAACAGATGCCAATTCATTCTCATTATAAGGGTCGAAAAAATGTGCATTCTCTTGAATTTGTTCCTTATGAACGTTCAATTGGGATAGGATCAAAAAAACATTCAAGAGCTTGGCATCTTCAACTACGGTGCTCCAGCCTTCAAATAATGAAGGTTGGATAATAGCCCTGGCATGTTTCATCAAACACAATTGTTCCTCTCGAGAAATGAAGCCTAAAAACCGAAGATAATTATCCAGATCATGTTCTTTTACATAGGATTTAATGTTTTTAAAATTATCAGCATTCCGATAATCGTTTTGCTTTCCGGTCATAGCAATGCGGATATCGACGTTCCTTTCCTTTAAAATACGAACGGCCTTTAAAACAAGCATGTGGTTTTTATGAGCCCAAAATTGGTTCGGAACGAAAAAGTACAACTGGGGTAACTCATATTTTGAACGCAATTCTTCTATGTTTTGATCTGAAAAATCGGGATGTGAGACAGCAAAAGGCAAAACAAAAGTTTCGGCATGAGCTTCGGGATATAATCTTAAAAAATCGCTTTTGGCGTCTTCACTGCTTAACACCACGACATCGCCTGTGGCGGTCATTTCTTTTTGAAAATCTTTGCGCTCTGTGATCTCTTCCTTTGAAAAATACTCCGGAAGATGTTCTTCTTGAAAATCTGGGATCCAATGAATTTTTTTGAGCGATTCGCTTATTTCATCTCGTATTTGCTTCGGAAATAAAAATTGGATATCAGGTTGATCTGGCTTTTTGATAATTATATTTTTACCCGAAATCATTCTTGAGCCCTTATTCAAAATTCGTTCTAAAAGGCCATATTTTGGAGCTGCAGATGGAAATTCAAAATATGCCAAATAAGGATAATTGGTTTCCTTTTTTACGATATGAAAGTTTTCCTCCTTTTCGGTTAAAATAACCACAATTGGTTTTTCATTATCATTTAAAGTGTTTAGGGCATGAATGATATTAAGAATGTAATAGGTCCCTGCAATCCAGTTTTCATTATAGGAGAATTTTAATCCTATGCGTTTGCGTTCAACCATGCAACATAGTGTTTTAGTCCGTCCTCAATAGATACTTTTGGTTGAAAACCAAATTGTTGAAGCTTACTGATGTCAGCTTGCCAATGTGAAGGATCACCCTCTCGTTCTTCCCCTCTAAAATTATAAGATACCTCTTTAGATAATAGACCATAAAAAGTAGCGACTACATCCTTTATAGCTGATTCTTTTCCTGATGCCACGTTGATCACATCTGATCTAAAACTGGATGTATTCACAACGGTGTTAATCGCCTCTAAAAGATCAGAAATATAAATGAAATCCCGTGTTTCATCACCTGTACCAAACAAACTTACTGATGTATGTCCTGCTGCTTTTTTATTGAGATCCCAAAACAATTGTTTCTGCAATCCTGGGCCGTATGCCGAAAAGATCCTGAGCGAACAGGTTGAAATATTATAGGCTTTATAAAAGGTTTCGCAAACAGCCTCTGCCAATTTTTTATGATGGCCATACGGAGAAATTGGATGGGTTTCAGCAGCTTCTTTTATGGGTAATTCTGTTGGATTACCATAGACCGCTGCACTTGAAAAATTGATGTATTTACAGTTGGGATTGTATTGTCTTATGGCATCCAGCTGCTTATGTACGTTAACTACGTTAAGAGTGAAATCGCGATGTGGATTCTTAATAGAATCTGGAACGCTAGCTGCTCCGGAGCAATTGATACACAGGTCATAGTTTTGAGATTGGAACACATTAGCATAATCAGCGTTCGTAGCATCGACTATAAAATAATTATCGCTAACATAATCTGAAACAACATCACATTGCCAGACCGCATGGGCTTTAGAAAAGTACGATACACAATGTGCACCAATAAAGCCTTTAGAACCTATAATTAATATTTTCATGTCTTTAAAGCTATGTAAGAATACATCCTTCCGGGGATCTTTTTCTCATCTAAGGGCGTAAATCCGCTGATTAAAGTATAAAAATACCAAACAAAGGGTAACTTATACAAGATTCCTATTTTATTTTTTAAACGCTGTTGTTGCTGTTCTATTTCCATTGCTTTCTTTGCTTGACAGTCAGCTTCGCTCAATGGAAAATAATTGATAATACTGTCGTAATATTTCAATTCCTTTACAACGGTTGCTCCGGCCAACTCTATAGCAGTTTTATATGCCCTTGGGGTAAAGGCATTTTCGCCTCCATAGAACTGGTGCAAAGGATGGCTGTCTAGGAACCAGGTTTTGTCCTGATGGTTAAAAATAACATGATCGCGAATGGAAAGTAGCAGCCCTTTAGGTTTTAAGACACGCACACATTCTTTAATAAAAGCGTTAAGGTCCTTGGCGTGGTGCATGGCTTGCCTAATGTAAACAACATCGAAGGTATTGTCTTCAAATTTAATCTCTTCAGCCAGAGATTGATGCACTTCAATATTATCGAGTTTGTATTTGGCTTTTAAGATGTTGATAGCTCCTGCGCCAACGGTATCACTCTCATCTGGCTCTACGGCTGTGACCTGATAGCCCTTTAAGGCAAAATTAATAGCGGTAATACCATTACCGGAACCTACATCTAAAATAGAGGTCGCTTCAGGAGCATAATGCTTAAGAAGATTTAAAGTTGCCTTAAATTCTTCACTTACAGCAAAATTTCTGACATTAAGCTCAAGGTCTTCATGAATATAGCTTTGATGCACCAAGGCTTGTAGATCCTCGCGTTTTCGAATGGCAATAATGGTTTCTTCCCAGTTCATTTTAGTATTTAATAAAATGAATACAAGCAACACTCCTACAATGTGCGGCACCATCATTCATCTTTCCTTTTCCTGAATGCGGATTATAAGAAACTACCTCTTGAAGTTCATCTCTTTCTGCAAATCTCCAACCGTCCTTTTCGTACTTAAAAAAATCAACACTGTAATCTCCAAGGTCATCAAAATAATTTAGAATACGATCTAGCATTTCGTCATCAAATTGTTGAAAGAAACCGTGATTTTCAAATTTTCCAAATGGGAAGGTAATTAGTAAGGTTCCTTTACTTTTCAAAACGCGTGTCATTTCTTTAACGGCCTTGATGTAATCATAAGATTTCTTTTCTTCGTTTTCATTATGTTCGATATCGTAACCGTAAATTGAATTATCCATATCAATATGCTCTATTGTTGACTGAGAAACAACAGTATCAAATTGATTATTTTCAAAGGGCATGTCTCTCAGATCCCCATATACATAAGACACACGTTTTTTGGGAAATGCATTGGTTTCCGGAGCAAAGGTAAATATGGTAAGATCTTTATTTTTGAATTTGTTATGATTCACGACATAATCAAAATTAAAAGTTGAACCAGCATCTAAAATATCCTCCTTGTAATCATTTAATTTTGAAAAAATCCAAGGATATTCAATTATGCGTTCGTCGATTTTCATTCCAAAATTTTTTGGTATATTTTTGGCAGAAATACTTCTTAAAAAAACATAATCATTAATCGATTTTGAAATTAAAAGGTTTTTATATTCGCCGTAACCTTTTGACCAAGGAACGCTACCATTTTTGATATAATTGTTAATTATTTCAGCGGTGCTATCAATATCCCTGTGTTGAAACAGTTTTCTTAATATTGATTTAATCCTCTGCATCATCTTTCTTCAATTGGTATTTTCCTTTTAACTTCTGCTGGATTACCAGCTACAATAGTCCATTCATCAACATCCTTGGTTACAACAGCACCAGCAGCTACTATTGCCCCTTTTCCAATTTTGACCCCCTTTAATATAATTACACCAAAACTTATCCATGCATTGTCCTCAATTACAATAGCCTCTGTAATTATTTCTCCTTTGTCTACCCAATGACCATTTAAAAGTAAGTCTTTATACCTTTCATTTCTAATTTTTGAATTTATTTCGTGTGAATTAGTATCAATTATATTTACATTATGGGAAATTAAAACGTTGTTACCAATTTCTATTGAATCTCCGGACCAAATTTTAGTACCCTCACCAATATAACAGTCAGTTCCTATTTTAATTTTGCCACCATATTTAAAAATTAGAAGTTGTCCTCTTATATGTGTATTATCTCCTATATTTATTAAAGAAGGATTACCTTGAAAATTTTCAACTTTTGATTCGCTATGAAATTGAGTTCCAATTCCTGTTGAAGAATTTCGCAAACATTCGTCAATTCTTGATTTCTCAATTTTTTCCTTTACCAATAATAAATCAACTGACTTAATTATATTCTCCTTTCCGAAAAAACGCATTACAATATTTAAAATTAATTTTCTCATTTAAATTCTATAACTCATTATAATATCTTTTTAAGACTTGATTATTACTTCTTTCGAATTCTTTAATTATTTCTTTTGACACCTCATCAAGATACGAATTCACCTTTCCTTTGCGCATAAAAAACCCGCTTTTGAACGATGCAGAATTTTTCATTTTTACCCAATCTTTTCTTGCTTCAAGTTTTTTCATATGATGGAAAGAAGTTAAGTCTACAACTTTTTTTATTTCATCATCACTTCTTTCAATATTTAAAAACTTGCATATTTTTTTTAATTCTTTTTCTTTTTTAAGTTTTAAATCTTCAAATTTTAACCATAAAATTTCAGCTTCAAATGGATTTGACTCCCATTGCTGAATATGTTCTTGCCAAGTGGTGTTGAAAATTTTGAGTTTTCCAGAATATAGCTCTTCTAACGAAATATCATGTCCCATATTTTTACGCATGTGATAAAACGATAATAAGGCTTCACGACCGTCACGCATGATGTAGATCACTTTTTTATATTGTGGCTGCGGCAACTCATGGGATTTGAAATAACACACGTCATTCATTCGAAAATAGTGGCTATTCGCATATATATCTGGTACGATTAAGTTGACCATTGTTCGACTGGATTCCTCATTAATGCCATAGACCAAATGTGCTATAATATGCTGCATTAAGGTGTTTCCTGATTTCGGAAATCCTACAATAAAGATATCCTCGGCTAAAGTTTCAGAAATAGGCCTGATCCCGCCTGGAAAGCGGATACTGACCTGTCCTGACCGATCTGTTCTGCCCATAACTTGACGCAACTTATGTTTTATCCGTTTAAACATGTTTTGTTTTATTTACATCCCAAACCAATGACGGTGAGGTAACCCCCGGAAATTTATGGGTTATCACAGAACCTGTACTTGTTAATTTTTCTATTTCAAACTCCAGAATTGTCATGGGTTCAAACAATACCTTATCATTTGGTATGCCCGCATTTAGCACAATTTTATAATGCCCTTTGTTAAAGAAATCTTTAGGCAACTGTACTTTTGAGAGGTATTCTCCCGCAGATTTATCTGTGGCATCGTCATTATGTGAACTCGTTGTAAAAACGGTCACGTCGCCCTTGGTCAATACTTTTAAATTCAATCTCAGATCTTTAAGATCTTGATGAATGCGATATGCTATTTCTACACGAATAGACTCCTCAGACAGAAACACAGAAGCAAGCTTTTGATTTGAATTTAGCAGGTTTACCTGTTTCAATTCAAATTCATTATACTCACCATCATATTTAAAAGAGCCGGAACTAGATGCATTCAAATTTTCACTTTGCAGGTAGAAATCAACGGCTTCGTTGGTATTTCCTTCAAAAACGGTCAAGCCATGTTCTAGAACAAGGGCTCTGGTACATAAACTTCGAACAGCTGCCATATTGTGACTTACAAACAATACGGTTCGGCCTTCTCCTCTTGAAATATCGTGCATTTTACCCACAGCTTTTTTCTGAAATTCAGCATCACCAACGGCCAGGACCTCATCAATGACCAAAATATCCGGTTCAAGATGTGCAGCTACAGCGAATGCCAATCGTACGCGCATCCCAGATGAATAACGTTTTACAGGCGTATCGATATAGCGTTCGCAACCTGAAAATGATACGATCTCGTCTACTTTTGAAGTGATCTCATTTTTGGTCATGCCTAAGATGGCGCCATTCAGGTAAATATTTTCCAATCCGGTTAATTCAGGGTGAAATCCTGTACCCACTTCTAATAAAGATGCAATTTTTCCACGTGATTTTATTTCGCCTGTTGTTGGACCGGTCACACGAGATAAGATTTTTAACAAGGTAGATTTTCCAGCTCCATTTTTACCGATGATCCCTAAAACTTCACCCGCTCTTACCTCAAAATTGATATCTTTTAAAGCCCAAACATAGTTGCCATTACTGGCCGAGCTTCTGTCATTAACATCACCAACTTTTAAAAAGGGATCTTCCTTACCTCTTACTTTATGCCACCAACGTTTGAGATCATCACCCAAAGTGCCTGTTCCAACAAGACCCAAACGGTATTGCTTCGATATATTTTCGGCTTTTAAAATGATGCTCATTGTAAGTGAATAGTTATCTGTGAATTGTGAAATAAATCCACGATTAATTGTTTTTTTTAATATAATTCATAATTCCTATATTAAACCGTATCTATAAATGTTTTCTCGGTTCGATTAAAGATCACGAGTCCAATAAAACTTACTATCAAGGTTACAATAATGGTAAAAACTATACCATAAGTTGACAGCACACCTTCACTCAACAACATAAACCTTACCGATTCTACTATATAGGCAACAGGATTATATTCAACGATCCATGCAAACTTCGGAAGCTTTTCCCGCATCAATGCCAAAGGATACATCACGGCCGATACATACATTAGGAGTTGCACACCAAAATTCAATAAAAATTTAAGGTCTCTATATTTGGTGACCAACGATGAAATGATCATGCCTAAGCCAAGTCCGAGCATCCCCATAAGCAGTACCATGAGTGGAAACCAGATGATGCTTTGGTCAGGTTTTACGGCGGCTCCTGTATAGAAATAGTAAAGATAAAAACCGATAAAGATCAATAGCTGAATTCCGAATTTCACCAAATTTGAAATCACCAATGACATGGGTATGATTACTCTTGGGAAATAGACCTTACTGAAAATTGCTGCATTGGCCTTAAAGGTATCGGAGGTTGCAGTGAGGCAGGTCTTAAAATAATTCCAGATAGAAATACCGGCTAAATTGAACAAAAAAGGAGGCACATTTCCTGTTTCAATATTGGCTATTTTATTAAATATTAAGGTAAAAGTTAAAGCTGTGAATAAAGGCTGGATCAAATACCAGAGCGGTCCTAGAATGGTTTGTTTATAAACCGTTACCACATCGCGTTTCACAAACAACAAGATGAGATCGCGATAGCGCCAGATCTCTTTTAAATTTAGATCAATGAGCTTATGTTTCGAGGAGATCGTGTACATCCACGCATTCTCAGCAGGTGTTTTCAAGCTATTAATTTTGTTTAAAGCGAATATAATAAAATGAACAACAAATTACTATGGATTTACAATTCACTATACACACATTTATCAAACGTTTAATTTAATAAAAAGTTTAGCGTTAAATTTTAGGTTGATATTTTTTTATAAATGAACGGGCTACCATTCCTTTTCTGAGTAAAAGAATGTGGAGATGTCCCAAGTTCCAGTACGAATTCTTAATATTTCTTCGGCTGTCAATGACCTTTTCCAGGCCTGAATATTCTCAGAACTGTTGCGTCTCAGGTCGGATTTTAAATTGCCCTGTGTATGATTTAAAATTGCGGTTTCAACATCAGCCGAAAAATCCATACGCAACGTTTTATACAATTTTTTAAAGGCAACAATGGGGTCTGAAGAAAGATCCTCGTGCCTTACAAAATGCCAGCCATTCTGATCATCTTGATAAGATTTTATTCTATAATGAATAAGGTTCCACAAAAGAATACCATGTTCTATGATATCAGCTTCGGCTTGTTCTATCCTCTTTATTTCCGTTTTAAAATTTGATAAAACCTCAGACATTAACAACCGCTGATCTGTGAAATGTGAAAAATCATGATACCATAGTTGCTTTTTTAAACTGGCCACAAAGGCAGCAGGGTGTCTAATAACAACGACGACCTCCATATCAAATTTTTGTGCCATCCATTCGGCAGAAAAAAGCGCAAGAGGATCTTTTATCAGATATCGTCTCGTTAGTCGTTCTTTGATTTTACCCAAATGAGATTTAAGGGTACCTGATAAAACGGCGCTGACCAATTGTGATGATAGCATGTTAATGGGTATGCCAATAAAGTTATTGATATATGTATAAAATGCCTGTTGACGCTGAGAATCATCTGCATTAGAAACATATTCAAACCAATATGTCAAGGGTTTATTCTTATAGGGTTCATTCAAATTAAAAGGCTCTTGTATATATCTTACTTTTGAAGGCAGTGACAACATGCGACCCACCCAAGTAGAGCCTGAACGATGCGAACCTGTTACTAAAATTGGCTTTCCGTTAAATAGTTTGTTGATCACTTTAGTTGATTATTCATAGTTCAATATCTCAAGCAAGGTATATCATTTCTTGACCGCAAGTATGCACTGATGCAACCCATAGCCTAATTTTCCCAGTCTCTTTTCCCGCCAAGTTTTTAGTCCAAGTTTATTGGCAATTCCGATAGCATATCTGGAATTTATTAATTTATAAACCCCTTGATCACCAAAATTCATAATAATTGAATCGTAATCTAAAATTTCAAATTTCTTCTTAATAAGTCGTTTTAACTGCACTTTGGACAAGGTGTTTTCAATAGGCTGGTTTGACCAATTCTTCCCATCTTTCATATGGTCCAGGACATTTTTATTAGGCGTTGTTAGAATTAAATAACCCCCTGGTTTTAAAGCATTATAACACACTTTTAAATACTCATCTTGCTCGTTAATATGCTCTATAACCTCTTGTGAAATGATCACATCGTAGCTTTTGTCATTTAATTTATATGTTAAGGCATTGCCTTGAAAATATTTTACCTGTGGATATAAGGATTGTGCAGTTTCAACCGCCTTTGTAGAAAGCTCTAATCCCTCAGCTTGGCCAAATTCTCCGAGCATGGCTATGAATTTACCGGTACCACAACCCAGGTCAAGAATTTTTGGTTGTTTGAGTTTTCTTTTTATATCAATAAAATAAGTTAAGATCTTGACGTAACGACGTAAATCAAGGCTATTCAATTTTTTATGAGCCCATAATGTGTCATAAAACCCTTTTTGATCGTCGATATTTACTTTTGAAGTTTTCAAGATAATCTTAAAACAATTTTAATTGAACAGAGATTCTACTCGGTTTAAAAAGCCAATAATTCGTCTTGAGCTTTTCTTTCTTATTTTATTTAAATCTACAAATTTGCTATAATGTACAGCGGTTTTTAAATCAAAATTCCTCAATGCTTGTCCTACAAGAACTCTTGATCGGTATTCTTTTACTTTAAGAGTTTCCTCATCAAATTGATAGTTTGAATAGGCATTCCAGTATTCGGCGTGTTTTATTCTATTGATCAAATCTTTTTTAAACGGTAAATATTCAATTCTGTTTTGGCTTGTAACACTTTCGGCATGTTTTCTATAATAACCTACGGGATCTGAATAAAAACGAATTTTTCCATAAAAGGATAACAAGGTAAATAGGGCTTTATCGCCGACGATAAAATTATCTAATACCGTTTTAAAGTTTTCAAATCCGATATTTTTAAACAAGGTCATTGACGATACAAAAGGATTTCTCATGATCATATCAGATGTTGAAAAGTCTAAAAAATCGGCCTCAACTTTTCTTACAACTTCATCAAGTGCCCTTCCTTCTTTTATAAATTTTGCATTATGCCCTACCAAGGCATACGTTTTATTCTGTTCTAAAAATTCGGTTTGAACTTGTAATTTATTTGGATCACTCCAATAATCATCCCCCTCGCATAAGGCAATATACCTACCCTGGCATAAATTTAAAGCACATGCAAAATTGGCCATCATACCCATATTTTTATCATGAGCCTGATACTTTATTACGTTGCCATTCTCATGTGAAGCCATAATATCCTTGATAACTTGATCAGTTTTATCTGTTGAGCAATCATTAACAACAACAAGTTCGTAATCAAAGTTGGTTTTTTGCATCAGGACACCTTCAATAGCATGCCTTATGTAATGTTCATGATTGTATGTAATCATGCAGATACTGATATCAGGTTTATTCTTCATGAATTTATTTCATAATTCAGCTTATTCCTACTAGATTTTATGAAGTTTAAGCACTGCTTCTTCCAGGTCAATACAAATTTATTGAATGATAAACCAATTATAGGTAATAGCTAATCCTTCGTTAACCGTAAACTTAGGCTTATATCCTAATAATGTAGTGGCCTTAGAAATATCTGCTAAAGAGTCCCTTACATCGCCTTGCCGTTCTGGTCCATATTTAGGATCAAGATCAGATTTAGCTGCATTTTTAAGAGCTTTCCATAATGTATTAACAGAAATACGCTCACCACAAGCAATGTTGAAGACTTCATTTGCTGCATCTTTTGAAGCGAAAAATCCTTTAATATTTGCTTGTACCGCATTATCAACAAAGGTGAAATCCCGTGTTTGTTCACCATCACCGTTTATGGTTGCAGCTTTATTATCTTTCAAGGCTTGCATAAACAGCGGGATAACCGCAGCATAGGCACCATTCGGACTTTGTTTTGGTCCAAAAATGTTGAAGTATCGCAAACCGATGACATCTGTATTGTATGTTTTAGCAAAGACATCTGCGTAAAGCTCATTTACATATTTTGTAACCGCATACGGCGACAATGGTTTTCCAATTTGGTGTTCAACTTTAGGGAGTGCTTGACTATCGCCATAGGTTGAACTTGAGGCTGCATAGACCATACGTTTTATAGTAGGGTTATCTTTTAAAGCGATCATCATGTTTAAAAACCCTGATATGTTTACAGCATTAGAGGTCGCTGGATCTTCAATTGAGCGAGGTACAGATCCCAAAGCAGCCTGATGGCTCACATAATCGATGCCTTCCATCGCTTTTTTACAGGTATCAAGATCACGTATATCACCATCAATTAATTCGAAGGCTGGATGATTCATGAATTCGGTTAAATTTTCGCGATACCCATTGGAAAAGTTATCGAGTACTCGAACTTTATTGGCATTGTATTTTAAAAGGTATTCAACAAGATTTGAACCAATGAACCCAGCTCCTCCAGTTATAAGAAATGAAAGCTTTGAAAGATCTTCAGTATGGTATTTATTGGTGTACATCATAATCGCGCATCAACCGTGTGTGCTGGAAATAAGGATTTAACATCAAATATGACACCTTTATCAGATTTAAGTGCTTTGACATCGATGTCTAAAAATTCTTTATGCGAAACGGCCAGAATAATGGCATCGTAATTTTCTCCTATCCCATTACCTTTAC
>JABDKX010000110.1 GCA_013001975.1 Saprospiraceae bacterium
GCTCTCGCTGTTAATGCCATATAAGTTAATGAAGGGTTTTGACAACCTGCTGATGTCATGGCAGCGCCATCTGTAACAAATACATTTTTTACAGCATGAATTTGATTCCATTTATTGAGGACTGATGACTTAGGGTCTCGACCCATTCTTGCGGTACCCATTTCATGAATACCGAGTCCCATTGCATATCTGTCTTCAACAATACTGATATCTTTCAATCCTGTTTTCTCACACATTTCATAAGCTTGTGATTTCATGTCTTCACGCATCACTTTTTCGTTCTCTTTTATTTCTGCATCCATTATTAACGTTGGCATGCCCCACTTATCTAATTTCTCCTCATTCAAAGTGATCTTATTTTCATGGTAAGGTAAGATTTCACCAAAGCCAAAAAACATAAAGCTCCATTTACCTGGTATCGCTAACATAGATTTCAAACCTTCACCATATGCTGCTTCAGGAATCATTCTCTGCCATCCAGCTCTTGATCCTCCACCTTGATATCCATATCCTCTGATAAAGTCTTTCATCGTTGTTTGCTTATCAACATTTCTAAAACGAGGAACATAAATACCGTTAGGGCGTCTGCCTTTAAAGTATTGATCTTTAAATTTATCCGTAGACCCTCGTGCTCCCACTTTAAAATGGTGATCCATAACGTTGTGTCCCAGTTCACCACTGTCATTACCCATACCGTTTGGGAATCGCTTTGATTTAGATTGCATCAATATTGAAGTAGATCCAAAGCAAGAAGCATTTAAGAAAATGATCTTAGCAAAATATTCTTTTTCTTCTAAAGTTTGTGTGTCCTTTATTCTAACTCCAGTTGCTTTTTGCGTTGCTTCATCAAAAATGATTTCAGTGACAATAGAAAATGGTCTTAATGTCATATTGCCAGACTTTTCAGCAGCAGGTATTGTTGATGCATTTGAACTAAAGTAGCCGCCAAATGGGCATCCTCTCATGCACCTATCTCTATTTTGACATTGACCTCTTCCGTTGTGCGCTTCGGTCAAATGAGCCGTACGACCAATCGTCATTATTCTATCCTTGTATTCTTTTTTCAGACGTTCTGCAACCTCCTTTTCAATACAATTAAATTGCATCGGTGGTAAAAATTTTCCATCAGGTAATTGATGAAGTCCTTCGTTTCTTCCACTGACTCCAATGTATGATTCAACATAATCGTACCATTTTTCTAAATCCTTATATCTTATAGGCCAGTCAACTGCAATCCCATCTTTTGCATTAGCAGCAAAATCAAGATCACTTAATCGATACGACTGTCTTCCCCAAACTAGAGATCTTCCTCCTACTTGATAGCCTCTTATCCAATCAAATGGTTTCACTTCTTCGTAAGGTTGCTCTGTATCTTTTACCCACCAATGTTTATAATACTCATTGATTGTGTAACCTGTTCTGTTTTGTTTTAAATAATCTTGAACTTCTTCATGAGATATTTTTCCTCCTCTTGGGACATCCCAAGGTTCCATGTTTGCTGTTGGATACTCACCATGTTTGACATCTCTTCCTCTTTCAAGAACAAGTGTCTTTAAACCTTTTTCGGTGAGCTCTTTAGCAGCCCATCCTCCACTTATCCCAGTTCCTACAACAATTGCATCATAGGTTACTGCATCTTTTCCAGTTGAATTGAAATACATTTTATCTTTTTAATATTATTAAACTGTGCAAATTTCTATTGCCTTTGAAAGTGCTTCAAATGGCTTTTCCCAAGTCGGTATATATTCTTGCGCAACGAATCCGTCAAAGTTGTTTTCTTTTAACGCTTCCATTATCGCTGTATAATTTATTTCTTGTGTTTCATCAATTTCATTTCTACCAGGCACTCCACCTGTATGAAAATGAGCAATATAATCTTTGTATTTAGTGATCGTTGATATGAGATCTCCTTCCATGATTTGCATATGGTAAATGTCATACAATAATTTAAATCTGTCCGATCCTAATTTATCAACCAATTTAACGCCCCATTCCGTGTGATCACATTGATAATCTTTATGATCAACTTTGCTGTTAAGCAATTCCATTATAATATTAATATTATACTTCTCAGCTATTTTTAAAATAGGGTCAAGCCCTTCGGCACAATTTTCTAATCCTTCTTCTTCAGACAACCCGTTTGCATTTCCTGAAAAACAAATAATATTAGGAATACCATCGCTTGCTGCCATAGGAATAACTTTAGAATAATCTTCTAAAAGTTGTGCATGTAAAGAAGTATCATTAAAACCTTTTGTCAAACCAAGATCGTTTGCATATCCAACAGCACATTGAAGTCCTTTTTTTTGAACTAATCGCCACTCCTCTGCGTGCAAAAGTTCTATAGAATGGACGCCGACAGATTTTGCTTTTTCAGATAATTCTTCTAGAGGCGTCTTATTATAACACCATCTGCATATCGAATGCTTGAATGAAGATTCTATTGTTTGAATGGTTGGAGATGTAGTACAAACAAGAGGAGAAGAAATTAAAGGTCCTATAGCTCCCAATTGAATAAAATTTCTTCTTTTCATTTTAACCACTAAAATTATTTGTTATAACGTCGAATATAACAAATTAAGTGAATGTACTATAGATATTGTTGAAAATACAATAAGGAATGTTAGTCTAAATTAATCTGGCAATTAAATATTGATGACTTTTGGATGTGGACAAAAAAAAATGGTCGCTCCCCAGCGACCATCTGCAAATTATAATCCCATGAACATATCCTTAGCTCGAACTAAAGACACTGTTATTTTTTTTTCGAAAACCAACTCAAAAAAAATATTTTAACAAAACTCAATCTCAATTACAAATTCTAAGGAAACCGTCATTTGTAATTTTTTTTTAGCGCTAATCGTTATTAGCAACAGTATCTGTTTTTTCGATTACAATTCAAAGATAAGGTGAGATTCGAGTTAAACCAAAGACAAAAAAACAGTATTGTTATATATTTTTTTTTATAATATGTTATTTGTCTGTATCATTACGAGAGTCGTCTAAAACTACTTGAAGCTAACAATTGTTTACTTTATTTTTGGTATAAAACACGCATATATTATGAAAATCATTCAATTTCTTCTCGGTTTATTGCTTATAATAGGTGGTTTTACACTTGGAACTGCATTTTCTTCAGATGAAAATGAAAAACAGCAAAATAGTGATCATATTTCTGCACAATCTTTTGATCAGGACCAAAAACGAATAACACAACCAAGAGAGGAAACGCCTTTAAAACTTAACCATTCCGAGTTAAAAGTGATTGATCTTTTCCAAAAAGCAGCCCCAATGGCAGTTTTTATTACTTCAACATCTTTGGCACAGTCATTTTGGTCATTAGATATCACAGAAATCCCAAAAGGTTCAGGAACTGGTTTTATGTGGGATGATAAAGGCCATATAGTTACAAATTTCCATGTTTTAGAAGGTGGTCAGAAGTTTAGGGTAACACTTTCCGACCAATCAAGCTATGACGCTGATGTTGTTGGTTATGAGCAGAGCAAAGATTTGGCTGTTTTAAAGATTAAAGCACCTAAAAGTAAATTATCAGCCTTACCGAAGGCCATATCCTCTAATCTCAGAGTTGGCCAGTCTGTTTATGCCATTGGAAACCCTTTTGGATTCGATCAAACCTTAACAACGGGCGTTATCAGTGCATTAGGAAGGGAAATTACAGCAGCAAATGGCAGAAAAATATACGACGTGATTCAAACAGATGCGGCTATTAACCCAGGTAATTCAGGCGGCCCTCTCTTAAACTCTTCAGGTGAATTAATTGGTGTAAATACAGCCATTTATTCACCTACTGGAGCATATTCTGGCATAGGATTTAGCATTCCTGTTGACGTCGTTAACAGAGTTGTACCTGACTTAATAGAGTATGGATTTGTTCAGAGGCCTATCATGGGTGTGACATTAATGGATGATCGAGCTTTTTATCAAAAAGGGGCTATGATAAGGGAAGTTTCAAAAAATGGTCCAGCTTATAAAGCAGGACTCTTGGGTGTCAAAAGAAATCAAAATGGCAGATATTTAGCTGGTGATATCATCGTTGGCATTGATGACAAAAAAATTAATTCCAGACTA
This sequence comes from Saprospiraceae bacterium, assembly GCA_013001975.1. Classification (GTDB taxonomy): domain Bacteria; phylum Bacteroidota; class Bacteroidia; order Chitinophagales; family Saprospiraceae; genus RFSX01. The sequence continues at coordinate 4,090 of JABDKX010000110.1, forward strand.
GATTTGGAAGAAGCCTTAGAGTCATATGATTATGATGACCAAGTAAAAATCAAGTTTTTAAGAAAAGATAAGATTTATGAAGTTGACTTGGTTCTGGATAGCATGGAGTAACACAATAAAGACCTAATGAATAGTATTTGTAATCAATGAAATCGCCTTCATTTAAAATACTGACCAATTTTTCTCTGGGAATGTTAATTTTGTCTTCTAATTAATAGTTATGTATCCTGACCTGTCATATTTTTTTCATGATCTATTTGGAACCGATGTGGACAATTGGACCTCCATTTTTAAAACTTTCGGTGTCTTTCTGGCACTTACATTTATCAGTGCATACCATATAATTAAGAAAGAACTCATTAGGAAGGAAGAAGAGGGCTTAATCCAAAAAATAATAATCGAAAACCCAAATGAATCTGTTTCTGCATGGAAGGAATCCCTTATAAATGGATTGATAGGTTTTTTCTTTGGGTTTAAAATTCCATACATCTATCAAAACTTCGAAGCATTCAAGGCTGATCCTGCCAGTCAAATTTTTACTTCAGATGGCAATTATTTAACAGGTTCATTACTAGGTGTTCTTCTAGCAGTATACTATTATTTCAACATAAAGAATCAACCGCCTGTTCCAAAAGGTACTAAGCTTTATGAGCACCCATATCAAAAAGCAGGAACGATTATATTAATCGCAGCTTTTACAGGAATTTTAGGTTCGCGATTACTTTCAATATTAGAAAACTTGGATTCTTTTTTCGAAGATCCAATGGGCCAATTGCTTTCTGGAAGTGGATTAACAATTTATGGCGGTCTGATCCTAGCTGCAATATGTGTTGCTTTGTATGCTAGGAAAATTGGCATTAAAGTAGCGCATATGGCTGATGTTGCTGCACCCGCATTACTGCTTGGTTATGGTGTTGGTAGAATGGGATGTCAATTAAGTGGAGATGGCGATTGGGGAATTGCAAATACAGCTCCAAAACCAGATTGGTTTATTTTTCCTGATTGGGCGTGGGCATATGATTATCCAAGGAATGTAGCAGACCTCTATCAAAGAGGCGAAAAAATAGCGGACTGTGTTGGCAATTTTTGTACCCACTTGAATCCGCCGGTATTTCCAACTCCAATATATGAAGTCATTACAAGTTTGATTTTATTTTTTATCGTTTGGTCATATCGTAAAAAGATAAAAACACCTGGAAGGTTATTCTTCTTATATGTTTTCTTGAGTGGGTTTTCAAGATTTTTTGTTGAAATGATTAGAGTTAATCCAAGATATGATCTTTTAGGATTAGGTTGGTCAATGTCACAATGGATATCTGCGATTTTAGTATTTGTTGGTCTTATTGGATTTTTCAAATTAAGGGGCGATAAAAAGCCTGAACATGATTATACCATACCAGATATGCCGGTCGAAAAGGAGGTTAAGAATTCTTAATTCTGAATTAATTCTTCACTAGATTTTTTAATTTATTAAAAATTATTTGTGCAGACTTATCCCATGAAAAATATTGAAGTCTTTCTTTTCCTTTTTCAATCAATTGTTGTCTGACTGATTCATTAACAGAAATTTCTTTCATTGCTTCTGCAATTTCATCTGGATTTAATGGATCAACTAAAATTGCAGCATCGCCAGCCACTTCTGGCATTGAAGTCACATTAGAAGTAATAACAGGAACTTCTGATTTAAAGGCTTCTAAGATTGGAATGCCGAATCCTTCAAACAATGACACATAACATAAAGATAAAGAGGCGCCCAATACATCTACAATATCACATTGATTGTCATTTTGCAAAATAACATCTGACTTGTAAGCCATACCTTCATAAATCTCTAACATTTTTTTTGTTTTAAATGCAAGACGTCCATGAAGAATCAACTTTTCATTTGAGTTGGTCAGCTTTTTAAATTTATCAAAAGCCAACAATAATGTGGCTACATTTTTTCTAGGGTGTAAAGATCCTATATATGCGAAGTATGGACATCCAGAAGTATATTTATCTCTAAAGGCTTGTTTTTCTTTTTCATCAAGTGGATAAAATTTTTCTGGCGTTGCATTATAAGCAACCGTAATCTTATCCTTTTTAATCCCATATTGATTTATAATGTCCTTTTTAGTGTATTCTGAAACAGCAATGATATGATCAGCTGCGCTATGATACTTTGGGAAATAATAATTTAGAAATTTTAAATGTGACCATTTTAAGGCTTTGGGATAATGGAGATAATTCAGATCATGACTTACTAATAAAGTTGGAACATTTGTTTTCAAACTCATGTACATATCTCCTGAGAAAAATACGTCAATATTGTATTTTTTTAAAATTCTTGGAACAGCTTTCTCAAACCATAAATACCAGAGAACTGGATGCCTGGACGGAGGAGATACAACATGGGGAATTACATTATCTGCAAAAATAAATTCGTCAGAATAAGGCCTGTCAAATAAAAAATGAAATTCAATATTGGGATTAGCTAGAACCATCCTTTTAGTCGTTTCAAAAATAAAACGAGCAATACCTTCCATTCGGTTTGTGAGAAGCAGCCTTGTATTAACAGCAATTTTCAATCAATTCAATATTGAATTGTAAAGATGCTAAAAAAGAATTAGTGAGGATATAAAACTAGAAGTGAGATTAGATAGCGTATAGCAATAAAATTGGTGATGCAAATTAATTCGCATCACCAATTGGTCTTTTTGGGTTATGCTGACATCATTTGTTGAGGAGAAACTTTAAAAATTGGGATTAAAATTCCTTCTTCAAATCCTCTTCTAACTAATCCAGCAACATTTTTTACATCAAGTTT
>JABDKX010000116.1 GCA_013001975.1 Saprospiraceae bacterium
TTGTTCCTGGTGTTGATGCTGTTGTAGGTAATAGAGACACGAGTTATTATAATCATATATCAAGCAGAAGAAAACGAATATCTCAGTACTTAAGACAAGTTAACAAGTTGCTGTTCAGATTACCTACTGATGATACACAATGTGGATTAAAAGCTTTCAATGCCAGTAAAAAAGATCTTTTTTTATCTACAAGAACAAATAGATATTTGATTGATGTAGAATTTTTGAAAAAGCTGGCACGCTCAAATTCTAAAGTAGATATTCAATTGGTGAAATTACGGAGCAACGTTGTCCTTTCAAAAATATCAAATCTTAGACTGATCAAAGAGTTGTATAATTATATTGTGATTATGCTCAGCTAAAGCTGTTTAGCAATATTTTCAATAGCAACTATTGTTTTAATAGAGTAACCGTTTCTAATGTACCAGTTCTGTTCATTTCGAATACAAATGTATCCTTAGACATAGAAATTATTTTTACCTTCTTCTCCGCTTTTCCTTCTTCGATGGTATGAAGAAAATCGTTTGAAATCCAGTATTTACCCTTCTCCTTTTCTGAGCCATAATCGATTTCATAATGTTCGGCATCAGAAAAATTAAAGTCCATTTTATTGTTGAATTTTTTACCAGAGTCGTTTTCTATCCAAGAATCAGTTTTCCATTTCCCTAGCAATAAAGTAGCATCATATGGATTAGCACAAGAAATAAGAAAACAGAAGAAAAGACAGCAAGCGATATTTTTCATTTTAATTGTTTGTGGTGTTAATTACACATAATTGAACGCAAAGCAAACTCATATTATTTTTCAACTTGTTTTTCAAGTTCATCCCAATATTCGACAGCTCTTCTTGTGTGAGGTATACAGATTGAACCTCCAACCAAGTTTGCAATTGAGAAAACTTCAAATACCTGATCAGTTGTGACACCCAGTTTATGCGCTGTCCCAAGGTGATAAGCTATACAATCGTCACAACGTAAAACCATAGAGGCAACTAATCCAAGTAATTCTTTTGTTTTCACATCTAACGCTCCGTCTGAATATGTTTGATTGTCAAGACTAAAAAACCGTTTCAACACTTTATTGTCTTGTGCCATTAGACGATCATTCATTTTTTGTCTGTAATCATTAAACTCTTCTACTTTATTCATAAGAACTTATTTTAAATTAGTGTTTCCCTTTATTGATTTTAGTCCACAACGACTTTATCATTCTAAATGGTAAAAAGATAGTTGATATAAATGCTGCTACCCAAAAGAAAAGCATTTCTGTTTTTATATAGAATGACATTTGATTCTGAAGTTTATATGGACTATCTACCATAATGGATTTTATACCTTCTTGATCAGTAAATAAATTAAAGTTGTGTAGTACATCAACGAGATAAAGGATTATTGCAATTGGAATAAAAATCAAAATCAATTTGAACCATTTAGAGTATGTTATCCAATGGTGCTCAAGAAGAAAAATGTATCTGATGAAAGTAACTGAAATGATAATGAGGACGGTATTATCTACATAGAATGGATAATCTTTTACATTAAAGTAAATAGGTAATATAATTATAACCGCAATAATCGCGGTTATACACAACCATATTAATTCGAATAATACTTTTTGCTTCATTTAAACTTATTGAAGAGTAACAAAGAAAGTAAAATTCTGTTTAATAAAATCAATCAATTATGTCTTGTGCTTTTTTTCCTCTATAGTAGCCAGAATCAATTAATGTAATAAGTGATTCCATTGTTGCGACAGGTCCCTTTGTAGTAAACAAATTGACAACCCAAGCTGGTAATTTCCCTCCTGGATCAGCTGCCATAAAGTATTCAACTTTTACCCAACCATTTGGCAAAGGTTTAAGTGTATAAGTGGAAAGAAATGTTTCTATTCTAATCAGTTTCTTTTGTTTATCTAATAATGTAGGAGCTGCTTTAGATATAATATTCACAACCTTGGATTCTGGTTCTTGTGATCTGTTATAATTAATTACAATATCTCTATCCTTAATTGGGAATGGCATATTCATTTTTGCATAGTAATCAAAATCATTATATGACCGCTTGTTTAAAAACCTTGTTTCATTAGTTTCGTAAACCCACTCTTGGTGGTAATCGACGTCTTCTAAGGCTTTGACAATTTCTGAAATAGGTGATTTGATTTTGGCAATAATCTTTATTTGCTCGTATTTGGATTCATCTGTTTTGCGGGTGTAAACTTTGATATTATCTTTTTCATCTACCAATTCCCATTCTCCGGAAGTGGGGCTGGTAAAAATGAATACGATACCTA
>JABDKX010000119.1 GCA_013001975.1 Saprospiraceae bacterium
GTGTGGTTAGTTTGCGAGGCAATTCGGGTGTCAAAGTATTAATCAATGGTAAGCCAAGTGCATTGGCAGACAACAACGCCTTACAAGGCATTCCAGCTTCCAATATTGATAAGGTAGAAATAATGACCAATCCTTCCGCAAAATATGAAGCTGAAGGATCGGCTGGTATTATAAATATAATTCTCAAAGATGCGGGTGCTAAAAGTTGGGGAGGGCAAGTCAGTGCATCGGTTGGCATACCTGTTGATTACAGACTCAATGCTAGTTATTCACACAGCAATGAAAAATGGACTTACTTTGGTAATGCCGGTTTGCGCTATTCAAATTACATCAGCGTCGGTGAAGCAGAACGTATCAGTCAGTTACCAGGCGGTGTTCAAATATTACGAGAAAATCTTGATCAGGATCGAAATGATAAGGCAGGAAATGCATTCGGTGGATTCGATTTCCGTCCAACAGAAAATACAACATTGAGTGCAAGCTATTCTTATTACCACCAAACTAATGACGATCTGGCTACCATTAATTATAAATACAGCGATGGTAATGAAAATTTACAACAAGATTGGTTACAAACATACGACTATCTGGAACCTGAAAATTATAATCAAATTGAAGTGACTTGGGCACAAACTTTCAACAGGGAAGGAACTAAGCTTTTGGTATTATTTCAAAATGACTTTTGGGATAATGATGAACAAGAATTAACGATCGTTAGTGAAAGCTTCCCAACAACGGCAGAGGCATTCCAATTACGAACACGTGACATTGAAAGCAGCAATGACTATTTACTTCAAAGTGACTACGAACAAAAGTTGGGAGAATTTGGAAAATTGGAATTAGGAGTTAGAGGAGAAACAAGAATTATTTCAAGTGATTATCTGGCCGAAATAAAAGAAGAAGGTGCTTTTGAAGTTTACAGAGATCTAGAAAACCTAGTAGATTATCATGAGCGCATTGGGGCTGTTTATGCACAATACGCATTTGAAAAAGATAAGTGGGGTGTACAAGTAGGACTGCGAAGTGAATATACAAATGTAAAAGTTGAAGATACCCAAGCAGAAACTAAAGATATTAACAAGTCATATAACTGGGTATTTCCATCATCGACTGTGAGTTATAAATTTTCAGAAAATTTGAATGCCAGTTTAGGATACAGCAAACGTATTCAACGACCTCGATTTTGGCAATTGAATCCTTTTGGTGGTATTTCAAATCCTAATGAGTTGCGATTTGGAAATGCGGATTTGGATCCAAGTTATAGAGATCTTATCGAATTAAAAGTCTTATTTAAAACGGATAGGTTGACAATATCACCACAACTAGCCGTACATTATATTGATGGTTTTTATGACACACAAGTATTACAAGACAGCAATGGGTTGGTTACTTATCTTCCCATTAACCTAGACCAAGAACGCATTTTGAATGCAGGATTGATTGTTTCATACGAGCCATTTAAAAGTTGGCAAATCAATGGTGAATTTAATGCAGCAGAATTTAAGCAACGTGGTTTTTATGAAGGTGTCGATTTTGGTAATTCATTTCAAACTTATAATCTTGAGTTAGGTGTCCGAGGTAAGTTACCAAAAGACATTCGTATGCAACTAAACTTTTACTACTATGGCGGGCAACGCTATTTGCAATCTTATCGTGATCCATATTACGGCATCAATGGTGGGTTGAGTCGCAAGTTTTTAGAAGACAGATTACAAGTTTCTCTCAACGTCAGAAATCTTTTTGCGCTTTCAGTTTACAGAGGAGGCGCGACACTACCGACATTTACCAATTCTTATGAGCGCCAATGGCAAGGACAAAGAATCGGTCTTACCGTTGCTTGGGATATTGGAGCAGATGTAAGAGCAAGAAGAGCACGAGGAAGTATTCGTTAGGTTATTCCCAATTGCTAAAAGGAGGAATTAACCAGCAATTATTTTTAGGACTAATTCTTTAGTCAATTTTTGACCAGCTGCTTTCTTTTTTATGTCAGCAAAACTATATTTAAAATCACAGCTCGTTTGCCATAAAGAGCAACCGTAAGCTGTTTTACCTTTTATCAATTTCCCTTTTTTACATTGAGGGCATAATGGCATATCTACAGATGTAGATTTTGGCGTTTGTAAGGTTTTAATTTTAGTCTGTGATGGTTCAAATAAAAGTTGATTATTTTCGCCGATAATCAATTTACCTTCTACTTTCCCTTCTCTAGTTAAAAAGCCTTTCAGTTTTACTGTTGACCCTTTTTCGACTAATCGTTTAACCTGATTGTCGCTTAATTTTTTACCCATATAAATAAATGGAATTGCAAAATCACAGCCACTATTATATTGGGTACAACCAAATCGCGTTTTCCCTTTAATGATTTTTCCTTGAGTACATTTAGGACATTTCATGGGTGTTTTTGAATGGGAGGTGTCATTCTTTTTAGGTCTTGACTTTCTTTTTGATTTAGGTCTTTTAGAGGTTTTAGAATGTAAATTGATATTTGGGTTAACAAATCGTTTGACGTTTTTTTCCATCCTCACTTCTGTCACTAAATCGTCAACCATTTTTTTCATGTCTCGAATAAACGGAACAGGGCTATATGTACCTTGCTCTATCTCCTTCAATCGTTTTTCCCATTGCCCTGTCAATTCAGCAGAAATAAGCAATTTATTTTTGATGGTATCTATTAACTGAATGCCAACATCTGTTGGTAATACTTGTTTTTTTCTGCGGTAAGTATATTTTCTTCTGAATAATGTTTCAATAATATTGGCACGAGTGGAAGGTCTGCCAATTCCATTTTCTTTCATGAGTTCGCGGAGTTCATCATCATCCACTTGTTTACCTGCTGTTTCCA
>JABDKX010000123.1 GCA_013001975.1 Saprospiraceae bacterium
ACTTACTTCTTGTTCGAAAAAAAAGCATTGATCTTTATGATGTAGATAATAACAACATTATTTATTTTAACAAAGAAATTAACCTCAGTCATCGGGAGGCCTATTTCAATAATTATTTTGTAAATGAGAAAAATTGTTATTTCGTTCATAATAACGAAATTTATAAATTCCATTTGCCTGATGAAAAAGTGAAGGTTCGACCCTTCGTTTCAATTGATAAAGTAGAAGTTAATTTAGAAAACATTGATTTAAAAGAAACTTCTTTTAAAGAAGCCGAAAATAATTTCAATTTTTCTTTGACTGGCAGCTGGCTTAAAGATCCCACTAATGTAATATATGCATATCAGCTGATAGGATTAAATAATGATTGGTACATAACGAGAGATAGAGCCGTTCGATTTCCCCAATTACCTCATGGTAAATACACATTTAATGTAAAGTCTTCGGAAAATGTTTTTTTTGGCGATATAATTGAATCTACCTATAGTTTTGAAATCAAACAAGATATTTTTAATAAACCTTGGTTTAGAATTTTGCTTATTATAGGCGCTTTAGCATTTATATACTGGTTGCTGGAAAAGAACCAATCTCAAAAGCAATTAAAGAGTGAATTAGAACAAAGGAAAATGGAAGCAATGCTTCTTAATTTAAAATCTCAATTGAAGCCACATTTTTTGTTTAACAGCTTTAATACATTATCAGCAATAATTGAAGAGTCTCAAGAGAAAAGTATAACTTTCATCGAAAATCTAACTGATTTTTACAGAATGATTTTAACGATTGGTGACAAGAAACTTGTACCACTTCAGATAGAGTTGGAACTGGTTTGTGCTTACATGCATATTTTAAAAACAAGATTTGCCGATAACCTTAACCTGATAATCAATATTTCAAAACCTATTGGTTTTGTGCCGCCGCTGTCTTTACAAATGCTGATTGAAAATGCAGTAAAACACAATCAAGCCACACAAAAGAAACCCCTTAATATTGAAATCCTACAAAAGGAAGACATGCTCATTGTAGTTAATAATATAAATAAAAAAAACAGAACTGTTCATTCTACAGGATTAGGACTTAAAAATATTGAAGAACGATATAGGATTATCAGCAGTAAAAAGATATCTGTTATTAATAACGAACGCGAATTCAAAGTAAGCATTCCATTGCTAAATGAGAATCATCACCCTTTAAAAGATTGATATGAAAGCCATTATTTTAGAAGATGAAATTATAGCTCAAAATAGATTAAAAAGACAATTAGGTGAAATCGACTCAAACATCGAAATTTTACATTGCTTTGAATCAGTAAGTGCATTGGCAGAATATTTATTAAATAATGCACATCCAGATTTGTTGCTTTTAGATATCAACGTTGAAGACGGTTCTAGTTTCGAACTATTTGATCTGGTTGATATTGATGCGCATATCATTTTCACAACCGCATATGCAGAATATGCGATTGAAGCTTTTAATAAAAATGCAATTCATTATTTATTAAAGCCAATTAAACTGAAAGCTCTAAGTGAAGCATTATTAAGAGCTTCTAAAATTGATAGTGCATCAGTTAAAAATATCAAAGAAGAAAACAGTACTTATAGCAACCGATTTTTAATAAGGTTTGGATCAAGATTGCATACCATCGAAGTTGATAATATTGCATACATATATTCTCAAAACAAAATAAGTTACTTTATAACTAATGATGGTGAACGCATAGCTTCTGATTTTAAATTGCAAGATTTAGCTCTGAAGTTAGATCCGGATTCATTTTTTAGAGCTAACAGACAATTTATTGTTAGCAGAAAGAGTGTAAGTGAAATATTAATTTCTTCCAGATCAAGACTCGAAATCCGATTAAACCCTCCATACAAAGATCAAATCATTATCAGTACCGAACGAACGCCAAAATTTAAAGACTGGTTAAAAGGAAGCTGATTGCGAATTGTATTTGTAGAGCAAAATAGTTCTACCTTTGTGACATGATAGCATTAGGTAAAACGCAGCAATTAAAGATACATAGGGAAATGCCTCAAGGGTTTTATCTCATTGAGGAAGGTGGTGATGAAGAAGTATTGCTTCCTCAACGTTTTATAAGTGATGATATGGAGATCGGAGACTTAATTGATGTCTTTGTTTATTGCGATTCGAATGATCGTGATATGGCATCCACAGAAATTCCATTGTTGGAAGTCGATGAATTTGCCTATCTGAAAGTGACAAACGTTAACGAGATTGGTGCTTTTTGTAATTGGGGAACCTCTAAGGAATTATTAATTCCATTCAGAAACCAATCCAGACCATTAAAGGAAGGATATTATTATATCGTTCACATGTTTTTGGATGAAGTTTCAGATCGGCTTGTAGGTTCAACTAAATTGAAAAACTTCCTCGAACACGAAAGTGATGGCACGCTTGAAATGGGTCAAGAAGTTGACTTGTTGGTTTACGGATCAATTGATATTGGATATAAGGTCATAATTAACAACACTTTTGCTGGCCTGGTCTATAAAAATGAATCTCATATTAACTTGCAAATTGGACAGCGTACAAAAGGGTATCTCAAACCGATTCGTGAAGACGGAAAAATTGATGTCAGCCTTACACCCATCGGGCACAAGAGCATCGAAGGCAACGAACAAGTTGTTATGGATAAATTAGTTGCTGCCGGCGGCATGTTGCCTTTTTCTGACAAAAGTGATCCCGAAAAAATCCGTAAGTATTTTGGATTCAGTAAAAAATTGTTTAAAAAAGTAATCGGTGGACTATACAAAAAGAAGTTGATTAAAATTGAGAAAGAGAGCATTCATAAAATTTAATTCATTCATTATTCGCATTATTCACATTGTTTCTACCCACACACCCGCTTCGCGGTTCTTTTCGCCAAACCTAATGGTTTGATCCTACGGATTACGTTTCGTTCATATTGTTCACATTATTCACATTGTATTCATTGTATTCATTGTATTCAATGTTTTCATTGTTCA
>JABDKX010000124.1 GCA_013001975.1 Saprospiraceae bacterium
GTCACAACCGGATCTGAATTCATAATTGTGCTTACTTCAAGGTTCATCATAGCATTAATATTTTATAGTTTGATTAGGTATTATCTTAATGAATAAATATAGAAAATTTATTGTAGAAATTGTAATATCTAAATTAATTAGGGATTTTGTTTTATTCTATAATATTCTTTACAGATATTGGAATGAATACCTTTCAATACCTTAAACTGTATATAATATGGGAGCGGATTTAAACGAGTTTCAAATATTATGCAATATCGTATATTAGATACATTTAGAAATTGGCGGTATATGAAAGATTTATTTTTATTTGTTTTTAAGTTGATGATAATAGCTTTTACTACCGGAGTATTAGTTATGTATCTATTGAAGTTAATTGGAGAAGATCATACATATGCTTACTATGTACCAATATTTGTTGGTTTTATTATGCTAATTAAAAAGTACGGTAAAAAATAAAAGAAAAACTTTACTAATTTATACTTTGAACTGGAAGTCAAAATAATTTTGGAAATCAATCATGCTTCTCCTTTTTTATTTGTTATATGCACATAAAAAAAGCCCTGTAAATCAATGACTTACAGGACTACAAGTAGCGGAGATGAACGAACGATTTTCGTAGAAATGGCGTCTGGTAGGACGACAAGTGAGAGAACCGCGAAGCGGGTGGGATGCCAAGTCCTGACTCCGCTTTCTTTCCAGTTCATTGAACTACTAAAATAAAAAAGCCCTGTAAATCAATGACTTACAGGACTCTAAGTAGCGGAGGCAGGACTTGAACCTACGACCTTCTGGTTATGAGCCCGACGAGCTACCAACTGCTCCACTCCGCGATATATTTTATTTTGGTTTTTATCTTTTTAACCGCTGTCTTTCAACGGGATGGCAAATATATAACAATTGTCCTATATAAATCAAGTTAATATCGCTTTATTATATCTTAAATTATTTCTCTTCAACACTTAAAATCTAATTCATTGATTCTCATACAATTTATATTATATATAATATCTTTATATTAAAATATTCTTAATATATCACTCTTTTTATGTCCTCATTCCTCATGTGGCTCAAGATTTTTAATAAGACTGGACTGTTGGGTTTTATTATAATTGCCTTACAACATCTCTTTATAGTGGCCGGCGAAACTGAGCCTATATATCGTTGGATTCAATCAATAGAAGATGGTCGAGAGGTTATTTATAATGGCAGTGATTTACAAAATATCTATGCCTTAAAGTTTGCTGCTTATCAAAAGATCAAACCTGAGGTAATTGTTATTGGTAATTCTCGTGCCAATAGTTTTCGAAAAAATATGTTTCATCCATATTCGTTTTACAACCTGAGTAGAACTTTCGTGGGGTTTAATAATGCCTTAGGTTTTTTAGAAGAAATTGAACCTTATCATAAACCAAAATATATATTCTTGATTATAGAGCCTTTTCAATTTAAAAGAAATTTTGAATTAACACAAAGGAAATTTGACTCATCATTGTCTATTCTTCCTAAAAGTCGATTGGAAAGTTTAATCACTTTTGGTTTGGAGTTCAATCATAAAAGATATAGTGAATTAAAGGATGACAACAAATATCTTGGCGTAAAAGCAAAAAAAATTAAGCGTGGTTTTAGATCAATTGATGGTTCTCATAGCGAAGGTCAAGTGCGACATCGAACTGTTGAAAATAATATTAAAAGATTAGGTAGGTTAAAAAAGAAAGATCTTGAATCTTTATCAAGTAGAGAATTGTTTTTCAACTTTAATCAACCTCTTTCAAATACTACTTATGACTATGCACAATTGTTGATTAAACAAGCCAATGAACTTGATATCACAATAATCGGAGTCACACCACCCTATTCACAAGACATTCAAAATACACTTGATTCTGACCCTATAACTTTTCAACTATGGCATGAATTTCAGACTGAAACTAATAACCAAAAATTAAGTGACATATTTAATGGACTCTATTTTAATTTCTCTAGATTTAGTTCTCACGATGGGCAAGACTATGAAATGTTAGATCTTATTCATCCTTCTGAAAAAATTATTGGCAAAATGCTTTTAACTATGTTGCAAAACAAGACATTAAGAAATGCGTTTAATAAAATTGATGAAAATAAGACTAAAACAAAAATCAAAAATAACCCTTTGCCGTTATACGATATTTTTTCAGAATCTAATTACAAAGCAAAATAGAATAGATGCATAATTTTTTCTTCTATTTCAATTTATTCAAATCAATGGGTCTCTTAGGATTTTGCTATATTCTGCTGGAGTTTATATTACTGCAAGCTCATGAAACCGATGCAAAAACTGTTTGGTTAGATGCCATAAACAACAATCAAGAAATTATTTACAGTGGAACAATACGACCCAATCTGCGTACATTAAAGTTAGAAGCTGTAAAACAGATCAAACCAGATATCATTGTGATAGGGTCATCTCGTGTTAATAGTTTTAGAGCCTCTATGTTTGAACCATATTCTTTTTATAATTGCAGTCGATTCTTTGTAAGTTTTGAAAATACTAAACAACTTATTGATTTATTAGATGAAGCGGAAAGGCCTAAAGTAATCATTCTAATGGTTGAAGCTTTTCAATTTAGAAATGTATTTGATATAAAAGGGAGACATGTTGAAGAAAAGTTTAAAACTGTTGAAGATATAGGTACACATCAAAGAATTTTTGAATTTAGTAACAGCCTAGATACTAATGTATATAAAAAATTAACTGCGGAAAATGAATTCATAGGCGTTCAAGGAAAAATCTTACAGAGAGGGTTTAGATCTTCAGATGGATCAAGTCATTTAGGATTATATCATAATAAGACTCATAAATTTCAAATAAAAAAACATCTCCAGCAAGCAAAGAAACTTAAACAACTGAACGAAAGAAATTTGTTTAGAGATCTCGATCAAAATTTAAGTTTGAATACATACGACAAGTATGAAAATTTAATAAAACACATGGACTCGCTTGGCATAAAAGTAATTGGCATACAATTGCCATTTAATCAAACCATCCAAACAGAGTTAGATAAAGATACTATTAAATACAATCTTTGGCATTCCTATCAAAAAGATGACCACTTAAATAAAATGAAAAAGATAGGCAATGGATTATATTACGATTTCTCAAGATTTTCTTCATTTGGTGGCATTAATACTGAAATGATAGATCTCATACATCCTTCCGAAAAATATATTGGTAAAATAGTTTCCAAAATGCTTGATGACGAAGCCTTTGTATCTCTCCTACCCAAATTAAATAAATATAAAATTGATTCTATTATTCAATCTAATCCTTTGCCACTATATGATGTTTTCTCTAACTAGAAATTTTATAAATGCAAAATGAAAATGAGCATTAAAAATCTAAACAATTAATTCACTTTTCTATTATCTAGATTAACTTTGAAAAGAATTAGCATTCATAAGCTAAATAAACTATAATATTGGATTTCATAAAAACCATATGCAGGTATTTTAATTTTTTCAAGACATTAGGATTGCTTGGATTCATTTATGTTCTATTAGAATTTCTGCTTTTTGTATGCCATGAAAATGCGCCGGAAGATGTTTGGTTAGAATCTATATCAAATAAAACCGAACTCATTTACCAACCTGAAATAAAAAGAAATCTCATTGGGTTAAAATTCGAAAGTTTAAAACTTATTAGGCCAGACATTATTGTCATTGGAAATTCTCGAGTTAATAATTACAGATCTCAAATGTTTGAGCCTTACTCTTTTTACAATCTGAGTTTGTCATTTGTGAGCTTTGATAAAACAAAGCAATTGATGAACATACTACCTGAAGATAGTAGGCCCAAAGTCATATTTATGCTTATTGAGCCATTGGTTTTTAGAAAGGGATTTGATGCCCTAAAGTCAGACATAAAAAACAAGTTGTATGTAAAGCAAAGAACTACTTTACCCGTTGTAAATTTTGGATTCCAATTAGACACATTTAAAATTAAAAACCTTATAGCTGAAAACAAGTTTATAGGTCTTAAAGCCAAAAGAGCCAAACGTGGATTTAGATCTAGCGATGGTTCAAATTATATTGGATTCCATTATAACAAGTCTCACCTTTTTCAAGAAAAAAGGCATAAAATGCAAAAACAAACCATTCGTCAAATTCCTAAAAGAGGCATTTTCAAGGATTTCGATCAGCCACTCAATGAAAATTCTTATTTAGAATTCTCAAATCTTGTTGAATTCTTAGATTCGATGAATATCAAACTTGTTGCATTTCAGCTACCTTTTAATCAAACTGTTCAAGATCTTTTTGATAGTGACAAAGAAAAATTTAAGCTATGGCACGAATTCCAATCTGATGAACATTTGCAAAGAATGAAAGATATTAATCATGGACGCTATTACAATTTCTCAAGACTTGCAGACTATGGTGGCAAGAATACAGAAATGATGGACCTCATACATCCATCAGAAAAAATAATTGGAAAAACCATTTCAACTTTATGTCAAGACAAAAGCTTCAGAGAAATATTACCTCTTATAAATAAACAAAAAATAGATTCTCTTCTTCAGACTTCTTCTTTCCCAATAAAGGATGTTTTTACCGATCATAAGTTATAGAAATATTAAATCTCATTTTCGTTATTTTTATATCATTACCTTTGTTCCAATTAAAGCACATTAATGTATTTTAGGTTGTTTTCATTTTATCAAAGATTAGGGCTCATTGGTTTTTGCATCATGCTCATTCAAAATATATTGTTAGAAACAAATGAATTCAATTTTATTGAAACGTGGGAAGAAGCTGTCATAACAGATCAGTCATTGGTTTGTCAAACTGGGATAACGCGTTCGAACATACGTCAATGTAAAGAAATATCTGTAGTACTAAAAAAACCATCTGTATTAGTCATAGGTAATTCTAGAATCAATGGATTTCGTGCAAATATGTTTGATACACTTTCGTTTTATAATCTAAGTAAATTCAGAATTGGATTTAAACCAACTTTAGATTATTTAAAAACACTTAAAGAGGACGAATTACCAAAATACCTTTTTTTACTTATAGAGCCATACCAATTTAGTTATGGTTTTGAAAATCGTAAATATGCAGATGAGCAATCGCAATATCCACCAGAAACTATTTTAAAAAGCATCATTCCATTTGCAAGTGCATTAAATGATAAAAAATTATCAAAAATACTTACCCAAAATAAATATAGAGGAATAAAAAGTAAGACAAAAACAAGGGGATACAGAACCAATGATGGATCATATCATTATGGCAATTCCAAAAACACAAGTATAGAGAGACAAATTGCACATCTAGACAAACTGACTTCCAATAGTCTCAAAGTATATGGGAAATATCTTTTTGAAAATTTCAATCAGTCTTTAGACCATAATAGTTTTGATGTTTATTCAAAGCTGATCGATTACACAAATGAAAAAAACATAATCGTTATTGGGATTACACTTCCCTATTGTCAACAAATACAAGATGAATTAGATAGTGATAAATCAAAATATAAAATGTGGAATGAGTTTCACTCAGATGAAACTAATCAGCGTTTGAAAAAAATTAATAAGTACTACTATAACTTTTCAAGGTTTGGCGATTTCGAAGGATACAACTATGAGATGATAGATCAAATTCATCCATCTGAAAAATTAGTTGGAAGAATTATCTACACACTTTTAAATGAAAATAGAGATTTTCAAGATTTATTTCCATCTTTTGATAAACACTATTTTAAGGCCAGAATAGAATCTAGTGACAAACCGTTAATGGACGTTTTTTCTAATTAATAATCCCAATCAGGATATGTTAATTTTATTGTAGATTTAAAAGATTCATCTTTACTAAAATACTTTAGTTTCATTTTCAATGCTTTCATATAAGCTCTAAAAAATGTTTTTAATTCAGGATTTGTTTTAAGATCAAACTTGTTGAAATTATTAAAATCTAAAGTTAATCCACTGTTAGCGTATGCTTTGTCTAAAGCAATATATTTGTTATCGCAATTGCGAATAAGATCCGCTCCTTTAGACACTTCATTCTCTTCTAAATATGTTTTCTCTAATGCCTCTAAATCTGGAAGGTAGCTGGAATTGACATTAATTTGTCCATTTAAAGTGCTTGCAAACACAAATAACATGGGAATTAGCAACTTATACATATATGATTTTTTTACAAATATAGTTGAAACTAAAATTGGATTAGTTAAAAAAAATAAAATATTAGAAAAAAACAAAAGAAATATAAGTAGAGCCAACCAATATTATTTAGCTTCGCACTATTACTTTGATTATGTCGGAATCGAAAACTACTGCTACATATCTTCAAGAAAAGTCTCTTTTCGCTGTCATCCTTAGCCTTGTATTAGTCAGTTGGATTTCTTTCAATTTTAATGTTGAATCTAATCTGGGTTTTCCATTTCTATTCATTATCACTGTCACTGGTTTTATAATTTTTAATGTTTCTAAGAAGAAATATAGAAGCTATATTTTAGCTATTCTTTGCTTTTTAAGTATTGTTATTCTCTTAAGTCCCATTAACGCGCTGTTAATCTATGCCATTGGAGGCATACTTTTCTTAATTATTGATAGTGATTTATCCAAATATCTTCATTTGGCACTCATTATTCTCACTGTTGCAGTACTTGGATTTGTAAGAATTCAAACTGACTGGGAAATTTTCGAGCCAAGGTTATGGGTGATTCTAGGATCCATTTTTATGTTTAGAACAATTGTTTATTTAAAAGAAAAAAAACTAATTAAAGCCACACCCCATAAAATTGACAGATTCAATTATTTCTTTCTTTTTCCTAATATATTTTCTCCACTATTTCCAATTATTGATTACAAAGATTACACAAAGGACGTATCGCTTGATGAACAGAGCAAATTAAATATCAAAGGGATAAATCTGATTACAACAGGATTAATTCAATTGCTCATTTACCGTATAATTTACAATTACATCTTGCCATCTGCAAGTGAAGTTAACAACACTTCTACACTTTTGATTTACACCATTTCAAATTACTTGCTGGTATTTAGATTGATGGGCATGTTTAATATTTGTGTAGGCACTTTAAGGTTGTTCCATTTAAACTTACCAGAAGTATTTAATAATATTTTCATTTCAACTGGTGTCTCAGACTTTTTCAGAAGACTAAATATTTACTGGAAAGAGTTTTTACTCAATTTCTTTTACTATCCTATCTATTTTAAATTAAGAAAGATTGGGATGATAAAAGCGATTACAATATCTGCAATATTCACATTTATTCTTAATTGGTTTTTTCATGCCTACCAATGGTTTTGGATTTTAGGTTCTTCTTCTATCAGATGGACAGATACTTTGTTTTGGTCATTATTCAGTATTGTAGCCATATGTGAAATGGTCTACCAAGCAAAGTATCCAAAAAAGAAATCAGCCAATAATTCTTTTGATTTTGCTTGGCCGTTAAAAGTCATTTTAACCTTTTCTTTTATCGCAGTTATTTGGTCATTATGGACAGCACCAAGTATTGGCTTTTGGTTAGATCTGCACAAGAATTGTTTTGCTGATAACAATATGTCAATTATAAATGTTACTTCAATATTGTTAACAGCTTATCTTTTTCTACTTATTTATAAAAAAGCTATCTACAGGCGATTTGAGGATTTGTTTGAGAAAAATGATGCTCTGCTTTATAAAATTAACTTAGCAATTCTGATCATTATTTCAGCATTCGCTTCAGCTCAATTTCTTAACTCAGCAGAATCTAAAATAGCTTCGGCCGCCAATGATTTTTCCACAGTTAAAATTAATAACGACGATACAAACAATTTAGCTGAAGGGTATTACGACGGCATTCTTGAATTTAACATTGGTTCAGCCAATTGGGATGTTTCAATGGTGAACGAAATTCAAAAAGGAAATGACGAAAGAATAGCTGATTATAAAATAAAACTTAATGATTTAAGAATTTCTCATTATGAGCCAAATGTCAACATAGTCAATAAAAGACAAATGAAATTCAAAACCAACAATTTTGGATTAAGGTGTAAAGACTACCCATTGTTACCTGACTCTAACACTATCAGAGTCGCTTTTTTCGGAGGTTCTCCAGAATCAGGGTTGAATTTATCTAATCATGAAATTCTATCTAACATTGTCGAAGCAAATATCAATGAATTGCTTAGCAATTCAGAAACTAAGTTTGAGCTTTTCAATTTTACATTAGCAGGATATACAAGCGCCAATTACAGAAAAGTATTGCAACTTGATGCGCTTAAGACAAAACCAGAATACGCCATTTTTACCGTTAGAACAAGAGAATTTAACAATTCATATAGGCGACTAGCAAAAGTCATAATTAATGATAACCTGAAATTAGATGAGGCTTTTTCTGCATTTGTAAATGAGCAAAAAATCGAATTTAAAGAGAACTTTTCAAAAGAAGAAGGCGTAGACTATGGGCGAAAGATATGGCAATGGAATATGAAGGAGATATTTAGAATATGTGAATCAAATAATATAAAACCAATAGTCTTATATATCCCACAAATCATAAAAAGTAAAAATATCAAATCAGATTATAGTGAAATAAAATCATATTTAAAAAATGAAAATATTGACTTTATAGATATGAGTGGTGTCTTCGATGGTTATGCACCTGGAGATGTTAATACAAGTGGAAAAAACTTTGGCAACCATCCTAACGCTAAAGGACATAAAGTCATTGCAAATATGCTTACTGAAAAACTAAAAAAATATTTTGATTTAGAATAACACAATACTAAATTGAAAGATATTTTTCTCTGTAGTTGATGTTATTAGGTTTCAACTCCATACATTTTTCCAAACACATTTTAGCTTTGTGCTTTTTATTTTTCATCAAGCAAACTTTTGAGAGTAAGAAAAATGCAATAGGGACTGTAAGTTTTAATTTCAACGCATTGTTTAAAGCTTGTTCAGCGTCATCTAATTTATTTTCTCCAATATAGAGTCTTGCAGAAGCAATTTCTAACTCATAGTTTTTATTTTCAATTTCAAGTAAATCCCTACTTTTAATTGTTTTTAGGGTTGAAACATTCTCACTTTCAATAATTTTAAAGAGCTTAGCTACTTGATATTCACTAGGGACATTATCAGGTATTCTAAAAGAAACTTCAATTTTATTCAAATAGTAATCTACTAAATCTTGTAAATTCAACATGTGTACGCGATTTTCAAAAACAGTTGCATACTTAATCGCTGTATGTACCAACAGGTTAAAATCAAACGAATCTTTTTGGATATGTGCAACCAGTAGTGATTTTAAAAAACCATCATTTAATTCAGAAATCATAAATTTTCTGAACTCGTTTCCATGCTTCCTGAAAAAAGGAAGGCAATAATTTTTATACCAAAGATGAGGGGTAAAATCATTTAAACTCAACCTTTTATAATCAATTTCTCTTTCTTTTAGGTCATAATATAAATTGCAATCAGGATTTACTAGAGCATAACTCATTAAAGATAATTGCTCTTCAAGCATATAATCTTTATAATTTTCTGTTCTTCTATCATCTTTCAAGGCAGGATTATATTTTATATTAAGCAACCCAAGAATCTCATTAAATGAGTCAGGTGCATCTTCTAGAAAGTACACATTTGAAAATTTATTCAAAACATCTTTACATTGTTCCTGCAAATTATCGAGTGGATTACTAACGAAACTAGGAAATCGACTGACAAAGAATAATGATATAAAGTTGTTTTTTTCTCTAATGAATGAGTTGATATTACCGTTAAAGTGTCCATTTCCTTTAACCATATTATAATGAGAAAAATATCTTTTAATCGGTTGTCTTAGTATCGTGAGTAATTTGATATCATACCCTTTGAAATAATTAAGTACACCTTCATCAACTTGATGACCAATAATGACAACATCCTTTTGATTAGAAACAAAGTCAAATTCTTCAAAGTGCGCAAAATTATTATTAATTCCAATTCTTGCTCTTTCTCCCAAGTGAAAAACTAAAAATCGATCATTATGCATTTCAATACAATGAGCGACTAATGTACTTCCTCCTGTCTTTGGAAGATGTGAAATAATATAGACTTTTCGATTTGAAACCATCACTTAAATATAATTTGGTGATGAATGGATAATTTCTTTTACCATCTTAGAGTCCAATTCAACTAATTTATAGAAGCATTTTTTTTCAAGCACAGCATCGTTAGTCTTTTTAGCAAACTTCATCATTTCGTAAAACCCTAACGGTTCAATAGGATATGTTCGAATTGTAAGATCAAAATAAGTATAAGCTTCATTAAGTCTTTCAGAATTGAGTAGAAACTTAGCTTTACATAATAAAGCCATTAAATGACCATCAGGAAATTCAAGAACAAAAGGGGCATGGATGTCTAATAAGTTTTTACTTTTAATTTCCTTAAGATATTGTAAAGTTTTGCTAAAGATGTTTTGACTTTTATCAATAGAATCATCTGGTAAATGATCACAATAATAAAGGCTGCTTGCCAAAACATCAAATAGGTTTACTTGCATATCAAATGACAAATTTTCAAACTCATTAATTTCAGTCAAACTTTCTAATAGAATATTATAATTAGGGCTTTCGAAAGTAAGTTGAGGCTTTAGCAGTTTTAGTAATATTCTATTTGATATTGCATCAAAAACTTTTTCTTTTTCTTTAAGTGCCACCCTTATCATAAAAT
This sequence comes from Saprospiraceae bacterium, assembly GCA_013001975.1. GTDB lineage: Bacteria > Bacteroidota > Bacteroidia > Chitinophagales > Saprospiraceae > RFSX01. The sequence goes on from JABDKX010000124.1 coordinate 10,702, forward strand.
GAATCCAAAAATTAGGTCTTAAAAATGTCGAAGGTAATGATCGTTTTTTAACATGCTTAGTATTAAAAAAAGAATTAAACAATTGTAGGTCTTGTCTTAGATAATTGAAAATATTTTTATCAATAAAATCTGTTGTAATATCTTTATGATAACCTTTTTTTGCATTTATATTGATATCAAATTCAGATTGATATTCCAATCCAAATCTGTTCAAGATTCGGTCTAAAGAATGCGGTGCGTCCTCTAAGAGTTCGATTTGATCAAAATAACTTAACACTGATTTTGCTTGATTGCATAATGTATCAAAGGGAGAATCAATCAAAGAAGGAAACCTTGAAATATAGAAGCAACTTGTGTTGTCCTTTTTTGCTCTTAGATACTTTTGTAAAGAACTTTTATCTTGTAGGGCATTTCTACCCATCCGCATAAAAAACTGAGATATTAATCTTCTATAAGGATGACGCAAAATTGTGCTTAACTCAACTTTATCAATGGGCAAATTAACGAACATACCTTCATTAACTTTATGTCCAAATATTAAAAGTGTATCCCCTTCGAATGTCTCTTTATTTTCAAATGCCTCATAAGGCGTTACAGTATAAAGTCTTGACATCAACTTTACCCCATTGATGGCGAAATGAAAAAAATTACTTCCTAATTTATACTTCGTATTCAATACACCTTTTACTGTCGACCCACCTGTTTTAGGCAGATGACTAAATACTTGAATTTTTTGATGTGGAGCTGCCTTCATTAAATTTAAAAATTACAATTAAAGCCATACTTCAACAATGAAACACCTCGCATCCGTTTGTCTTTTGCTGAGTCAAAAGTCTTATCTATTTTAATTTTAACATGCACAAAGTTTCTAACGGTAACGTATCTGGCCACCAGAACTGAATCAACATTATTGTCATTTCTAAATTCATACGAGACAATATTACCATCAACTTCAATTTGCAAAGTATCTTTTACAGTAGGGTTTGAGAATCCTTTCAGAAATAATAAAATATTAATATCACAGTGACTCACAACAGGAAAGAATAATGAAGACTCAATACCAGGACCAGTCCAAACAGCACATTCCGCAGTATTTGAAGCATCTCTTGTATAAAAACCATTACCAATTATCGGAGAATTGAAATCAAATAAATATAGCCCATCAGTATAATAAGGAGCAATGATACGCGTGCGGTTTTCTGCAAATTTCGCTTCAAAATATTCAGTAGTATAAAACGAATAATCTTTTGAAGAACATAAAGCGTTGGCTTTTTCGTATAATTTTTCGTCCAATGCATTTAATGATTTTATTTTTTCAGTAGTTTTATCATCCAGATCTTTAGAGTATTTATTGGAATTAAGTCGAGGCATATTTCCAGGCGGGCACCATTGATTTAAGTAACAAATCGTTCTAAAAGCATGATCTAAACTTTCTGTTACGCCCACATAATCATATTCATTTAACGAATGCTCCGCTGTTTTTAATAAAATATCTTGGTCCAAATCCAATACTTTTTGTTGGATCCCTTTTTTAGCTTTATACAACAAATTAGCTTGCATGTTATTCAAATTAATGACCCCAAGATGAGACGAATCCCATCTGTCTAATAGATCACTTATTGAATTTTCTCTGGCAAACTTTTTAAAATCTCGATTATCTGGAGGAAGGGCGTTTAAATCTTCATCACTTAATCTTTTCCAATCCATTATTTGAGATACTACCCTATCAACAGGATTTCGTAAAAATGTAAGTGTGAAAAAATCTTTATCTGCATTCCAAAAAAGTGGACTGTGGCCATGTACTAAATCATAAAGGCCATATCTAAACTTGACAAGTCTGGAATTTATATTATAAATATCATCTTCATTTAAATCATTCAGGAGGCTTTTTTGAGACAGACTCAAATTTCTGATTGACCCAGCGTTCAAAACCTTATTTGCATAAAATTTGGTAGCGATATAGTGATTAACAGAAGTCCCTCCGCACTTAATCAGATGTTGATGAAGAATCTTAGTTTTTATGTTGTTGATTTAGTTTGCCTAAAATAAATTTAATTTTACCTTGATGAGTAAAAATAACAATTAACTTATTCAAAATTGATACCTTTACCCACTTCAAAGTGTATTATTTTTGTTAAGTAAATATAATATTATTTCCTTATGATAGATCAAATCATTACATATATAGTTAACACACATTTAGAGGAAGGAGCCAACATATCCAAAGATACTGAGCTCATCAGTTCAGGACTTATTGATTCCATTAACACGTTAAAATTGGTTGATTTTATTGAGGAAACTTTTGATATAGAATTAGAGGCTTATGAGGTTAACAGAGACAATTTGAATACACCGAGCCTCATAGAAGCGTTAATTTTAAGAAAGAAAGAAAAAGTGGTATAACTAACTTTGGAACGCTTAGATCAATATGTAACAAAAGCTTTCAATGCCAATAAGGACAATCCTTTTCTAATTTCTGAGGATAAATCTTTAACTTATATCTCTTGTCAGAAAGTACTACAAAAAATTTCTAGTAAGCTATCTGAAAATTCTAATAAACATGAAGGTGTTGTTATTTTATGTAATGATAAATGGTCAGGGCTTCAAGCCATTCTCTCTTGTCTGATAAATCAATGTCCTTATATTCCATTGGACACCCTTGCTCCTTTTAGCAGGAATTTCAAGATCATTTCAGAGAACAAGTTTAAGCATATCATTATTTCAAAGGAAATCTATGAAAGCAATAAGAATGAAATTACTGGAAATTTTCATCTTATCGACTTGAATGATATCGATGCATATTTATTGGTCAGAGATATTGAAGTTGATCTTATGCGCTCAGACGTCGCTTTTGTGCTTTTCACTTCAGGATCAACTGGGACGCCAAAGGGTATCCTGATCAGTCATCAAAATGCTTTATGTTTTATTAAGTGGTCAGTAGCACTTATGGGTAATCTAGACAAACAAACCTTTAGCTCTATCGCTCCTTTTCATTTTGATTTATCTGTTTTTGATATTTATGTCAGTATTCTAAAAGGATCAAGATTATTTCTTTTTGAAAACGAAGACATACGAAACCCAAGATATGTAACTCAGATGATAGATAAATTTCATATAAATGTAACTTATACAACGCCTACAGTTTACAATCTTATTTTACAATTCGGTAAACTTAAAAAAAGGTCGCTGTCAAGTTTGACAAATATCATTTTTGCAGGAGAACAAATGAGTTGCCTTACGCTTGATGCCTTAAGACATAAATGTCCAAAAAGTAAGTTTTATAATTTTTATGGACCTACAGAAACAAATGTCTGCGCTTATTTTGACGCTACAAAATATGATACATCTCTTTCAGCAGAAGTACCGATTGGCAATGCATGTCCGTATGATAAAATAAAAATAGCATCTGCGAATGATGGTCAAGAAGGGCAACTTTTAGTTTCAGGTGAAAGTGTTTTTATAGGCTTTTTAAATAGCGAAAATCAAACGAAATCGTCTTTAATAAAATCACAAGATCATATTTGGTATCAAACAGGTGATATAGTTATAATAAATGACTATGACCAATATGTTTATGTAGGAAGAGCAGACAGAATGGTCAAAGTCAAAGGTAATAGGATTGAATTACAAGAAATTGAGTACGTTTTAAATCAAATGCATGATATTATAAATAGCGGTGTTATTACAAAGAAGGTCGATGATGAGCTTAAAATTATTGCATTTATTGAATCAAAAAGTGAGGTTGCAATCGACACAGAAAACATAAAGAATGAATGTATTTCTCAGCTTCCTTATTATATGATTCCAAATAGTTTTATTTTGGTTGAAAAGTTACCGTTAAATTCAAATTCTAAGTTAGATTATAAGACATTAAGTTCATGGTAAAATTAACAAAGCTACAGCAAGAAAATCGTGAGAAATGCATTTCATTTGCAGATAAGCATGTCAATAATACCATTAATTCAAGGGATAAAAGCAATCATTTTGAAAAGTCAATTTGGATAAAATGTTCGGAGCTAAATCTCCATGGGATATTTGTACCAGACCAATATGGCGGATTAGATTACACTTTAGCTGATGGCATGTCTTTTTTAGAATCCGCAGGTTTTGCAATCAGGGATAACGGGCTCACCTTTGCACTAACGGCTCAATTAACCTCTTGTACGTATTCAATTAATAAAAGTGGTTCAGAAAACATAAAGCAACAATATTTACCTGGTATAGTAAAAGGTGAAATCATTCTTGCGCATGCCATTTCTGAAAACAGTTCTGGTTCTGATGCTTTTCATATGAAAAGCCAATATGTCCGAAATGATAATTCTGATTTATATGAGATAAAAGGCTACAAAACATATTGTACTAACCTACCTGTAGCTGATTATGTCTTAGCGTATATAAATAAAGCGGATAAATCAAACAGCAAGTTGATATCAACAGCCTTTGTTATTCCTCAAACAGAACTGAATCATTTAGAGAATATCGATAAGATGGGACTCAATACATGTAAAATGGGTCGTGGACATATTAATGTTTCTGTTAAAGCTGACCAATTGGTTGGCAAGGAAGGATCTGGCTTAGCCATGTTTCAAGATGCTATAATGCATGAAAGAATTGGAATGAGTGCATTGCATTTAGGTACAATAGAGAGAATTCTATTTGAAGCCATAAAATGGACGAATACAAGAATGACTGGAGGTAAACCGTTGGCATCAAAGCAAGCTGTTACACATCCACTCGTGAACATTCATAATGAGTGGATAACACTTAGGTCATTCCTTTATACACTTACATCATCAAACCTTAGCTTTGCTAAACAATATTTACAAGCTTCAATATTGAAAGATCGCGTTTCTGAATTATATGTCAATGCAACTACAAAAATTCTACAAATTTATGGAGGACTGGGTTATTCAAAGGAACATGAAATTGAAAGGATGGTCAGAGATGCTTTAGCAAGTAAAATTTATTCTGGTACATCAGAAATCCAAAAGGAAATTGTTTGGAAATATATTTCTTAAGCAAACATCTCGTTCTATTGGAGGTTGGCTAAGTTGAATATCTGCTCAAATGTTTTTCCACAATCTTGATCATCGTGATGATCCTTTGAAACATGTTTGTCCCACCCTATCAGATTCTTCCATCTGTTCAATTGACTTTCATTTTTCAGAGATTCCAAGAATGGCAAATAAACATCTCCTTTCTCAAAAAAGTCGCCTGCTAATAATAAATGAATAAGCGCAAATGAATGATTATGTTCTGAAAACTGAGAACCTTTATTTTGTCCAAATAAATTACTATCGGCAAAATTAAGGATCGAAGGATTATAGTACAGTTTTATTAAATTATGTACTACAGCATATCCATTATTTATAATTTCGTATGCTTTTTCCAGTTTGGAAGATTGATTATCATTTATTTTTTCGACAATTCCGTCAGCTACCAGTGAAGCACTTTTCATAGCGATATAAACACCACTGGCAAAAATAGGATCTATAAATTGTGCTGAATCACCAACAAGAGCAAATTGATCGCCGTATTTCTGTGTTGATTTATAGGAATAATTACCATTCACAACCAAGTCACCATCGATTTCCATTTCTGCCATAATATTGGAGATAGAGAGACTTGATTGCAGTTCATTCAAATAATAGGCTTTTTGCCAATCAGATGATTGCTTTCTTAAGTCTTTTATCGCTGATTTATAATATTGAGAATCAACGACAACACCCATACTTACTCTTGAAGGAGAAATCGGGATACACCATATCCAGCCTTTTCTATTGTCGCCATCTAAATAGGTAATTCGAACTGATCCAGATCGCAAAGCAATAGGTATTTCTTTACACTTCCAATGAACGCTCACCGCTACACGATCCATATCTTCTATTGGCTCAAGTGTTTTGTTTGCTTTAGCCATTAAGCAATCTCTACCTGAAGCATCTACAATAAATTTTGTATTATAAATTGCTTGAGAGGCAGATTTATCTGCCACGGACACTGTACACCCACCTTCGTCTATCTTGGTTTTAACAACGCGATGTTCTTCGTAAACATCAACACCATTAGCTTTCGAATTGTCTAGTAAAATTTGATCGAATTCATCTCTTCGAACATGAAAAGACAAGCTCATTTCTTCATCAATAACTTTATTGAAGCAGTAGTTCATTTCATCTTGCCCATCTTGATTAACAAAGCAAGCACCTGGTTTGCGGACAAACTTCTTTTTTAAGATGTCAAGAACGCCCAAATCTTCAAAAATAGGATAACAAAAAGGCAAAAGCGATTCACCTACATGAGGTCTGGGAAATTTTTCTTTTTCAAACAATCTCACTGAAAATCCCTGACGAACCAGCTTTGTAGCGACTGTGGATCCTGCTGGTCCTCCTCCTATTACGATTATATCTGAATAAAGATCATTACTCATTTTTATCATTCATTATAAACCTAAAGGCAATTTTCATTTTTACTATGAAAAACACCACTTTCATTAGATTCCCAATTTACTAAATTTTGCCAACGTTCAAATTTCCGTCCGTCTTTGAGTTCTTTAAAAAAGTTTTTATAAATATGACCTCTTTCAAAAAAATCTCCAGCCAGCAAATAATGGAGTAAGCTATAAGCGCTTTTAAATTCATCATATCGCTCATTATTTATATCATTATGATTGCCTACGGAAGAAAAATCTAAAATATTTGGATTATAGTAGAGATTAATTAATTCCCCTACTGTTTCATATCCATCTGAAATAGTTGAATAGACTTTATCCAATATTTTAATATCACTTGAATTCAAATAATTAGGTAAAACTTCAGCTACCAATTCAGCACTTTTCATAGCGATAAAAACACCACTTGAGAAAATTGGATCAATAAATTGTCCTGAATCACCTATCATGGAAAAGTTAGTTCCATATTTAGTTTTTGAAGAGTATGAGTAATCGCCATTAACCCAAATTTTATCGTCTCTTTCAGCATCAGCCAGTTCACTTTTTAAATAGTTTGAACTAAAGATTTCATGCATATAAAAATCTTGTTGCCAATTACTTCCTTTGTACTTCTTCCTTTCTTGACCGAGCGATTTTTGATCAACAACTAAACCAATGCTGATTTTATCTTCTGCTACTGGAATACACCAGATCCAACCTTTCTTTTCATCATCAAGGTATATGATCCTAATCATACCTAATTTGATATCTGTAGGCGTTGTCTTAAAGGTCCAATAAGAATGGAAAGCAATTCGATCTAAATCAGGCGATGGCGTTCTCCAATTGTTTTGCCTTGCAATCAATCCATCTCTACCACTGGCATCTAAAACAAACTTACATCGTATGTCAAAGGATCCTTTTTCACTTTTACAATTCAAAGTTGCAATATCCTCGTTTAGATTTGTATTCAATACTCTTGTATTTTGACAAACAACTGCACCTTTAGTCTCTGCAGTTTCAAGTAACATCAAATCAAATTCATCTCTTCTGACATGGAATGATAAATGTTTTGGATTTTCAACAACATGTTTAAAGCAATATGTCGTAGCGGCATCATTATTCTTATCACAAAAAATAGCTCCTGGCTTTCTTGAAAATCGTTTTTCCATTTCTTCAAGAACACCTAATTTTTGGAATATATCATAACAAAAAGGAAGCAATGATTCGCCGACATGCGGACGTGGGAATTGTTCTTTTTCAAGGATGATAACAGAAAGTCCCGCTTGTGACAACAGATTTGCAGCTGTTGATCCAGCTGGTCCACCTCCGACAATTGCAATGTCAAAATCTTTTTTCAAATGAATAGCTCAATTTTATGCAAGTTTAGTATAAAAAAGAATATTTATACGAAGGATTTATAATTTAATTTAATTGTTGAAGTGTATCTAGAAATGGGAATATGAGAGACAATAAAAGCCAGCTAATAGCTGGCTTTTATTGTCTTATAAAAATTTGAAATTTGTATTCTTCAAATAATTAACTCCTAGATGGGAAGGTTCCGTATAGGCAAATTATATAATTTACGACACTGTATGGCTGTAAATTATTGTGACCAATACTGCCTCCAGAATTTTGAACGATTACTGAACCAGCCCCCATTGCCTTATCTGCTCCAGCAGTAACAGGAGCATATATTTTATCAGTTGGCGTAGCACCAACCATATTGTTGGCTGGATTTGGTAATGTTCCTGCAGCATTTTCTCCATGTGCCACAGCGATATGGTTATGAACAGGTAATTCTGGTGTTGTTAATATATGTGTTTGTTCACCTGCTTTTGCTCCAAGTGCACGAGGAGTTAAACCTGGACCACTTCCTGCATGAATTGGGAGTCTGCCTCTTAAATCAGGCAAGCCAAACGTCGTTCTCCCATCACCTCCAAAGGTTGTCCCTAGTATTGAGAACAAAGCTTGATTCTCGTTTATTGAAATTAATTGACCGTTACATAAAGCCCAACTTCTTGGAGCAAAATTTCCTGCAAACATTACAATTTCTCCTATAAATGGATTCATAATTATTGTTTTTAATGTTAGAAAATTAACTTCTTGATGGGAAAGTCCCTTGTAAAGCTATTATATAATTAACTACTAAATATGGTTGCATATTATTGTGTGGCATACTGTTACCTGTATTACCAACAATAACTGAACCAGCGCCCATTGCTTTGTCATTTCCAGCTGTAAGTGGTGCATATATTTTTGCACTTGGGGTTGCACCTAACATATTACCTGCTGGATTTGGTGATGTTCCGGCTGCATTTTCACCATGCATTACAGCGGTATGTGTGTGATTAGCCATTTCTTGTACTGTTAATACATGATCTTGTTGCCCACCTCTTTGGCCTAAAGGTCGACTGGTTAGGCCTGGACCGTTTCCTGCATGCATAGCTGCCCTACCTCTTAATTCAGGTAAAGCAAATGTCGTACGACCGTCTCCACCATAAGTTGTTCCTAGTATTGAAAATAATGCTGAGTATTGAGAAATTGGCAATAGTTGACCATCACAAAGAGCCCAACCACGTGGAGCAAAATTTCCTCCGAACATTACAATTTGTCCTAAAAATGGATCCATAATTTATATTTTTTAGTTTAACAATAAATAATATCTAAATAAATGCAGGGCAATAAAGCCTTACATTATCGATTCTTTTTGTAGCTCAAAAGTCTTTGTCAATTTATGACAGTACTCAAATTCGCTTTCTGTCGTTTTGAAACCTAATGATTTATAAAACGACAGACCTGCTTCATTAAGATTAGAAACATAAAGTCCTAAACTTTTTTTAGCCTTTGTCTCTAAACGATTTATAATAAGTTTGCCTATTCCTTTTCCTCTCATTTCAGGAAGTAAACTTAATTCTAGAATCCAAAGCTCATCTTTGGTATTGTCATAAGTCAATCTGCCCACATCCTTGTTGTTATAACGTACGATTTTGAAATTAGCCTTAGGGCTATTTTTTTTGTAATGTGTTTGTTGTAAATGGTATTGCTGTGTATAAAAATCAAATTTTTGCTCACGACTTAGATGATGTCCATTTTGGTGAACATCAAATCTCGTGGTTCCATATAGATGAATTAAGAAGTCTTCATCCTTAGGCTTTATCTTGCGAAAATCAAGCATACAGTGTTTTAAATTGAACTGTTTGATAATATACTACAAGCCCTAATTATTAATTAAGATGTTGGGGTTTGTTATATGCAAATTAAGGAAGTTATCTCAAAAGGTGAAGTAATATTTCAGTTTGACAGAAAAACAGGTATTTATACCTATTAGTATTCAAGTTGAAATACGCATTACTTTTAGCTTACAATACAGTCATAATAAATACCGTTTTTATCTGGCTGTCTTGGAATTAAAAATAAAGTCATGTCTCCAAGTTTTTCATGGTTAACTACGAAACTGCCTTGACTGTAAACAGGTGAATCAACATCTCCTATAAATTCCAGGGTATAGGGTTCTAGTTCCAACTCAGGTATTGGGTTACCTTCAAATACTTTTGCTAAAGTGAGCATATATTCATGCTCTTCAGAAAAAGTTACTTTAAATTCCTGACCAACTAATTCTTGAAAAGTAGCTATATTCATTTTTTTGGGTTTTTAAAAATATAATGGCTAAGATAATTAAATTGAATAATTGAAAGAAAATTAAGAGCAAGGTCTTTCAACCTTGCTCTAATGCGAAACTATAAACTTCCTCGGGTAAAGGTCAGTTTAGATAATCTCTAGTTTGTATCTAACACTTGATTTTATAATAAAATCCAGCAAGATCCAGTTACTGTAATATTTGGAAATGATTGTTTCTATCGTATTCGCAAGCTGTAGCTTACTTTCATTTTTCTTATTCGTTTGATCTAAAAATACTGTCAATGTAATTGTTTTAGGTTTGTACATGACCTCATTCGCATCAGAAAACTTCTGTTGGTGAGTATTTTGAATGACTTCAATTTTATCATCAAACCTATTAACTTTAAAATTATTGATTGCTTTTATTTCTTGCATGCTTAGGCTCTGATTTCACGTGGCAGATCAATTGAATAGCCTTCATAGATTTCATTTTTTAATTCTTGCCATTGGATTAAATTTTCGATGCTGTTTATAAGGCCCGTTTCTTCAAAACTAATTCCTTCTCTTAGTGCTTTGATTGCTAGGTACATTTCATTTCTATTCATAATGTTATTTATTATCGGTTAATGGTTAAATAAACATTATCATTCTCTGATCTGATTACATTACAAATAAACATATTACCGTGCAGTGTATATGCATCATAAAAAAAGGCCGAATAAAAATTATTCGACCTTTTATATACAATTACGTTAATCCTAGACTACTCTTTCATAATGCGACCCGAAATAAATTTATTATCGATCGTCACTTTATATATATACATTCCAGAAGTTAAATCATTAACGTCAAACTGGTATGTATTGATTGCAGACAACACGCGCTGTCCTCTCATATTGTATAATTCAAATAACACATCATTGTGTTGAATTTCACTTTCAATAGATAATATCAAATTATTAACAACTGGATTAGGATATACATCAACTGCTAAAGTGATATCTAAATCTTCAAATCCAACGCCTATCTCACCTTCGATAACCCCATCAATTTTTATTAAGTTAAAATCGGCATCCAAAATAAAAGACTCATCGATTTCAGAAACACCAAATACATTTTTAAGTAAACCATTTTTCTTTGCTGTTAATTCAATTGTCAGTAATGGCGTATCCTTATTTATACTTTCAACACTTAAATCAAAATTCTCAGTTATCATAGCAATCCTATTGTCATTTATAATATTGAAGCTAATCGAACCGAATACCTGATCAGAAGTAACTTTTGTAATTTCAACAACATCATTATCAAAAGTTAAATTTAACTCAGTACCTAATGCTTCAATATCATTACCAACGTAGAGTGGCACGAAATACTTTTCACCTTGATTCAATAATTGATCTTGGATAATAAGCGTTTCAGTTTCATATGCTGGTGAACCAAAACCTAAGTCAGCAGAATCATCAACATCACCCGCTTTTACTGCTATGTAATGTCCTTTAGGTTCCACACCACTTTCAATTTCTGAAGTAACATCCGAGAACATCCAATCCGTCATTTCTTCACCAGACAATCCGAGTAAGATACTTTCTAATTCAAAAACATCAATTGCTGTAATGCTGTTATCGCCATTGACATCCGCTGCCATTTCTTCAAATTGATTTAATTCAAGTTGATTTAAGACGTTGGCTTGGATCATCATTAAATCTTTAATATTTAAACCGTTGCGAAGGACATCTTCTTTGGTTGGATCAACACTGCCTTCAACATAAGCCAATCCTTCTAAGTTGGTTTGATCAGACGCATTTAAAGATACATCTGGAACAGGCCTTGCTGATATCGTATTGACAGTCACTAAGTTTCCAAACTGTTCTAAATCCACATCGATAACTTGCGTATAAGTCCATGTCTTACCAGCTAAGTCAGAACGCGTCACGGTCCAAACCCTATCAATCACCAAGTTGGTTTGACTCAATATGCCAATAAAATCCTGGTATGTTGCATTATATACGTCAGGTACATTGTAAAAAATTGGTTTCGAATCTTCAACATCTACTCCTGAAGTAGCCACCAATTCTGCTGGTGTAATTCTATGATCAGCAATAAATAAATCATCTGGCCATTCAACATCATCCGAAGATGTATGACCTGAATCGCAATCACCAAAAGGAGCGGAATTAGGCAAGAAATCACAAATCAAATTACCATCGATATAATTTCGAATGGTTTGCACGAAACTGAATGTTTGACCAGAAAACCAATCAAGTACAGTCCACGTCCTTAAGATTTTGACCTTTCCAGCAGCCTCGTTAAACACCTGATCAGAATAAGTATGGAAAACAAAGCCTTCGCATTCTGTTGTTATTATATATGTTGGCTGGACGTCTGTAATTTCAATGCCAGCTATCAACAATAAGTCATCTGGACTTAAATTAGTTGAAGGTGTATTAACATTTAATTCTGCAGTAGGCCAAATTATATCATCGGCTGAAAATGGACAATTACCGTCAATAATTGAAATAGAGCCAAACAGAGAAATGTGATCTACAACACCAATTGGACTTGGCTTCGTAACTTCAACTCGGACATTAGCACCATCAACTACTTTGACGAATGAACTGGTTCCTGCGCTTGCTACAGCATCGAAACACACCTCAAATAAAGTGCTGTTATCTGGTAAAGTAAGTGGCGTTGATCCTGTACCATCAAACCAAACAAAAGGTAATGTTCCATTATCCACTCCAGTTTCTCCAAAAGAAGCTGCTGACAAACCAGGTGCATTAAAGTTTTGAACGTTTTTATACGACACCACGTTAGGGTCCCAACTTACTGATCCTTGAAATGTTTCAATATTTGAAAAATTTTGAACTACAAGCGGAACACATATTGACGAGCCAGGTACTACTGCGTGGTCTCCAAATTTAAATACAACGGTATCATCGTCAGTAGATCCTTCTGGATTCACAAGTTTGAGCGTGACTTGACAAAAGTCGTAATTGTCATTTTCATCCCAAACGTAAATTTTTTCAGTAATTTGGATACTACTTGCATTTCCAAAGTCAGATGCCTTATATACTTTACTAGATGATCGTGTATCAAACGAAGCATCCAAGTCAGGATTAACATTTGAGAAAGTGTAGCGCAGATTCTCTTCACTTGTGCAATTATCAAAACTACCCGCATTAAAATCAATAGCCCATAACTCAACAGAATTTTCACCTACACTGTTACTACTCATAACAGCCGTCGATAAATTTAAACAATATGGTGTAGGACTTTTTGTGTCGTTCGCACAGTTGGAAGAACCAACGGTTATACTTCCATTTGAAGTGGTAATTTGTAATTGTTGCAAATTAGAACTGGCTTCTAAGTTAGTCGGATCGTTGCTGAATGCAACAGCTGTCGATTCTCCACTATCACCTATGACATTGTAACATACATCAAATACTTTCTGATTGTCGGTTAACGTAATTGGTGTTGTCCCTGTGTTGTCGATCCAAATAAAAGACAATTTACCGTTGTCCGAATTATTTAATCCAAACGATGATGAATTTAATCCCGGTAGATTAAAATTAGACACCTTATCAAATTGAGCAATCGTTGGGTCCCAATTCAAACTTCCTTGGAATGATTCGATATCATTAAAGTTTGAAACCTTAACTGGCACACAAACAGATTCTCCTTTATTACCAGAAACATCACCTGCAAACAAGTTAACAGAACTAGCTCCACCTGTTATGTATGCATTCACAGTATATTCCCAAATTCCTCCTGCATCAGGTAAATTGGGATCAAACTGACACCAATCGATTACTGTATAATGTAACAGGATTCTTAAATCACCATTTCCAATATTAAAATAATCCTTTTCAACTGAATAACCTACAAGTGAACAGCCACCCAAAGCAAAGTATGGCTCTTCACAAAGATTTACTTCGCATGTATTAACTATAGTTACACTTCTCAAATTACCATCTCCATCATAATCGAGTGTAATATCGTCTGGGTCTATTAATCCACAAGAAGAATCACATGATGCCCCAGAATCGTTATCTTCTAAGTCAATAATAGCATTCTTAGAATATGGCCAATCAATCATTGTCGTTCCGTCAAAAACGAAATCATTACCTAAAACACCAATAACTTGTTCACATTTATTAGCAGAGCCAGTGAGTGACCATGTTCTTAAAATTGTTCCTTCAGTACAAGCTGAAAAACTTTCATTGATTTCCTCGCCATTCAATATATAAGTGTCATCTAAATCACCGTCATTATTTGCGTCGAAACCATAAGTGTCAGTATATCGTACAGCACAATTGTCTCCTATTGTAGCTTGCCCGAGAATATTTTCAAGCATTTCATCATCTTCAATATCAATATCACAATTGATGACTATATCTTCAGGACAAGAAAGTGTATGCGTTCCTTTTAACTCTACGGTAACATCTGTCCAAACTGTACCAACGTTTCCGTAATCATCGATTACTTCCAATGTTATAGTATTTTCGCCAAGATCAGAACAATCAAATTCCCAAAATTCAGGAGAAAAGCTCACTGGCGTACAATTATCATGAGAACCATTATCAACACTTTGCGCATAAAGTTTGGCAGTATATGGACTACCAGAACCATCATCTGATAAAGCAACTACAATATTGGCCTTGGCAATCGCTACAGGGGCCAATTTATCTTCAGCAATAATTTCTGACCAGCAGGAGTTTCCAGTTGTGTTATCGGTAACCGTTGCAAAAACTGAAGTTCCTATATCATCACAATATACTTTTTCAGGAAATACAGTCATTTCACTGTAGTTGTAAGGTCCGCCTTCTAATAACATTTCAGGTGTCAAGGTTGCACCTCCACCCCATGGTGGAATTGAAACATTTATTTTATCATTACAAACAAGTGTCGAATTAAAATTTTCACAATGTGGTCCAAATACAGTTAGCTGCCCCCAACAAGCATTGCCAGTTGTTTGATCTGTAACTGTAACTTTAATCGTATTGCCTAAATCTTCACAAGAAACTGTTGCTGGTGCTACAACCATATTTGAATAATTATATGGCCCGCCTTCTAAGATCGCATCAGCAGAAATTGGCGTATCTGTCAGATTTGGATTTAGAGAAAAGTAAACATCGTCATTACATGCTAAGTTGGTAATAAATTCACCACAATTAGGTCCAAGTACATTTATATAACCCCAGCAAGAATTATCATTTACGACATCTGTAACTGTATATGTAATTATTTCCCCTACTTCATTACATGAAACAGAAGTTGGAGAAACCATCATATTTGAATAATTATATGGTCCACCTTCCAAAAAATCAGAAGGGAATACTGGCTGTTCAGTTTCCCCTGGATAAATAGTAATATCAACTTTATCATTACATGCTAAAGCGCTTGAAAATTGACTACAACCAGGTCCTGCAACTTCAACTGGGAATTCCTCCATCTTAATACCAAGGTTTATAAAATCATCATCAATAGCTTCAAGACCAAATCCAGAAGTTTCATACAGATTTAATCCAGTCCATGAACATGGTATCCCCACAACAGTAAAATTCATTGTAAATAACTTTGTGTCATCTGGTAAAGACTGTTTTGTGCCAGAGTTTGATGTCCATGCTACGGTCACTCGTCCTGGAATCATTTCATAAGTTTCACTAGGAATAGCAATCGAAAACTGATCGAATCCGCCTAATTGATCTGTAACATATGGAATAGACTCTATAGTTAATACATTAGGATCCCAATTGATCATAAACTGTGATGCCAACAAGTCATTAAAATCTTTGACTGTAACATCAACAGTATAATTTGTTTGATTTTCAGCTACTAAGTTTTGTAATGAAACCAAATTCAACTGCAGAGTATCTTGTGCTTGAACAATAGAGATACTCGAAAAACATAAAACGAATAAGAGGGATTTGACTAAAGAAGTAAAATTATTTTTCATAATTAAAAGATTAAGTTTATATCTATATTTTCTACTATTTTATTTAAAAGGGTCTGATGTTTAAGCTAAGTTGAACACCAATATTATTATCACTTGTTTTATAAAACGTTTCCGAATTTAATATCGAATTATTTCTGTATTGTACAAATGGAGAAAAACCAATACCTATCATTTTATGTCTCCATTCCACATGCATAGCCATCTTTAATGACAACCCCATATTATCTCTATATGGATTTTCTTCATCAGCAGAAAATTTAGTGAAAGCACTTTCTGCATCATTTGCAAAATAATAACCCTGATGATTTGCACTAAGATTATAATTTATTGCACTGCTCAAACCAAACACTAAGTGACCATGCCGTGCTATAGTTTTTCCAACACCAAGATTTAAATCTACATACTTGTGTTTTCTGTGCCATCTTAAATCGTATTGTGTTGTTTTGACTTCAACTAACGTTACGGGAACATCTTGGACAACGCCTGCTGAATTAATTTGTGAACCTGTACCTGGCACTAAAGATTCTGATGTTTCTTTTTCATGTTTTTCAAATGAACTGTGTTGTGTTACATATGAAACACCAGCAAAAAATCTCCACCCATTAGTATTCTCCAAACCAAAAGAAAAATCTGAAGAACTGCCATATAATCCAGTTTCATTATTGAATACATCTTCTGTCATTTCAGTTTGTCCTTGCATCAAAGTATTTGACAAAAGGCTTTTGTTTAAGCCAGAACTTAATGAAATAACTTGTTGCCAAGAAGCTTGTTCATCTTGAGCTAATTCGATAAAGGAAGGTATCAAGTGCATTGAAATTTCATTTCTTTCAACAATAGCCTTGCTGT
>JABDKX010000130.1 GCA_013001975.1 Saprospiraceae bacterium
GAATTGCTGAATGGGGATTTACTAAAGCAAGTTTTTCTAACGGAGCATCTATTTCAGATCTAGATAATGATGGCGACATTGATATCGTGACTAATAATATGGAAGAAGCCGCTTTCATTTATGAAAATAACGCTAATAATAATTCCAACAACTACATCAAAATAAAATTAAAAGGACCAAAAAACAACCCTCAAGGACTTGGCGCTAAAGTTGTTTTGACTCTAGAAAATAGGCAACAAGTTTTTCAACAAAAAATGACTAGAGGTTACTTATCTTCTGTCTCACCAATCGTTCATTTTGGCATTGGTTCATCGAAAACTATTAAAAACATATCTGTTACTTGGACTGATCAAACTCAAACCATTATAAAAGATATTGCTTCAAATCAATTAGTTGAAATTGAATATTCTAATGCTGTTGATGCAAATAGCGAAAAAGCGTCTTCACCCCTTATGACAGAAGTTACAGATCTATATTTTGATCAGCCGGTTTATCATAAGGAAAACGAACATGATGATTTCAAAAATCAAGTTTTACTCCCTCACAAACTTTCACGTTTAGGTCCTTTTGTAACAGTTGGTGATGTAAATGGAGATAATCTCGATGATTTTTATATTGGAGGTGCTCAAAATCAAGCAGGACAACTATACATTCAAAAAGCGAATGGCAAATTCAGAAAACAGAATGTCAGCGATTTCAATAAAGATAAAGAATATGAAGATATGGGAAGTATCTTTTTAGATTTCGATAATGATAATGATTTAGATCTTTACGTGGTAAGCGGTGGCACTGAAAAATTAATTAATGATCCATTTTATACAGATAGGTTGTATACAAATAATGGAAAAGGATTTTTTACAAGGAGCATGAAGATTAATGATATGCGAACAAGTGGGTCTTGTGTTGCAGCAGCAGATTACGATTTGGATGGCGACATCGACTTATTTGTTGGCGGCAGAACTATTCCAGAATTATATCCCAATACGCCTTATTGCCACCTCATAACAAATCATGAAAACTTTTTGTACGATGTTACAGATCAAATCTCTCCTTTGATCCGTAAACTAGGCATGATTACCTCTGCTGTATGGAGCGATATCAATAACGACAAGTATCCAGATCTGATTGTTGTTGGCGAGTGGACGCCGATTACAATTTTAATCAATAAAGAAGGCCGAACATTTGAAGATGCAACTGCACAATATGGTCTGGATAAAACAAACGGTTGGTGGAATAAAATTATCGCAGAAGATTTGGACAACGACGGTGATAGTGACTTTGTAGTAGGCAACCTCGGTCTTAATTATAAGTTTCATGCTTCAAAAGAAAAACCATTTAAAGTTTACAGTAAAGATTTTGATGGCAATGGCTCTTGGGATGTGATGCTTACAAAGTACAACGGCAACCAGGAAGTACCGGTAAGAGGAAAGCAATGTACATCAGAACAGATGCCGTTCGTTAACGACAAATTTCCAACCTATAATGCTTTCGCGGAAGCAAGCATTGATCAAATCATATCTACAACTGCAAATGATGTGCTGACTAAGGAAGCTTTCATTTTTGAAAGCATTATATTAAGAAATGACAATGGGAAATTGGTTATTGAGCCGCTGCCAAAAAAAGCACAGCTTTCGACAATAAACGCCATTATGAGTAAGGATTTCAATAGAAATGGAAAATCAGATATTATTATTGGAGGAAACATGTTTAATTCTGAAGTTGAAACGACAAGAGCAGATGCATCATATGGCTTAATCATCAAAGATATTGCCCAACAAAACTTTAAAATTATTGAATCCAAAGATTCTGGATTTTCAATTCCGTATGATGTAAAAGACATGCAAGCAATCAACATTAACGGAAAAGAACATATCCTTGTAACATCCAACAATGATCGTTTAAGATGTTATGTATTTAATTAACTTTTTGATCATTTCTGCGTTAGACTATCATACTAAATAAAAAACATTGAAAAATACCATTATTCTTATTGCTGTCTCAATGCTTACTTGTGGTTTTGAATCTTTCAGCCAGGGCCCCAACTTGCTTCAAGAAGACTCAAAAATTGTTAAAGGTCAGGTTATTGATTCTGAGTCAGGAAAAGGTTTAGAGTTCGCTACCATTTCTATTTTCGATAAATCCAACGATAATGTAATTGATGGCACTTTATCAAGTGAGAATGGCACTTTCGAGTTTACACTTTCCAAGCCAAATGTATACCTTAAAATAGAATATATCTCTTATGAAGAATACATACTCGATCCAGTTGAATTTCCTAATGGTGAAAACATTTTGAATCTTGGTGCTATCAATCTTTATCCTAACAGTCAAATACTCGATGATGTAGAAATAGTTGCCGAAAAGAGTGAGACAATATTTGCCCTTGATAAAAAAGTTTTTACAGTTGGAAAAGATCTGGCAAACAGAGGGGGATCAGCTGAGGATGTATTGGATAATGTGCCTTCTGTAACAGTAGACATTGATGGCAATGTGAGCTTAAGAGGTAGTGAAGGCGTAAGAATGCTTATAGATGGCAGACCATCCGGATTAGCTGGAGTAGGTAATGCCAATGGACTTAGAAGTATCCCAGCCAATTTGATAGAAAAAGTGGAAGTCATCACTAATCCATCTGCAAGATATGAAGCTGAAGGAATGGCAGGCATAATAAATATCATACTTAAAAAGAATCAAGCTGGTGGTTTTAATGGTTCGTTTGATATTACAACTGGTCTACCTTTGAGAACGGGCTTATCTTCAAACCTTAATTATCGGAAAGGTAAAATAAATTGGTTCGCAAACTACGGCATCAATTTAAATAGAAATGAAGGAGGTGGTACGCGAGTTCAAGATAGATTGATCTCATCTGACCCAACAGATATTCAACGTCAAATAACATTATTAGATCGAGACATGGACAGAGAAAGTCTCTCCAATAGTTTCAGATTCGGCATGGATTATTTCATACAAGATAATGAACAACTTACAGCTTCTTTTTTATACAGAGATTCTAATGATGATAATTTAGGTGTACTCACGTATAGTGACTATATCGATAGTGTTGATAATATTGGATTACCGCCACTTTGGGAATCGCAGTTTGATTCAAAAAAAGCTTTAGCGTACAACTCAGTTCAAAATCAATTAAACAGTAATTCACTCTACAACATAACAACAAGAAGTGACGAAGAGATAGAGGATGAAATGAATTTAGAATATAGTTTAAATTATAGAAAAACATTTTCATCAAGAGAACACTTTTTAAATGCAAGTGGACAGTTTAGAAAAAAAGGTGAAGACGAATCTTCTATTTTAAAAAGTGTTTACCAAGAAAATCTACCTGGAAGCCAAGTTGATGAAGATCAAAAATCTACAAATTCAGAGTCCCAACAAACATGGTTATTCCAATTGGATTATGTTCACCCACTCGGAAAAGATCATAAATTTGAGACAGGTCTGAGAAGTTCATTTAGAGAAATTAAAAATGACTATATCGTTGAGGAATTTATAGGCAATGAAGTTTTTATTCTTCCCGCTTTCACGAATAATTTTCTTTATGATGAAGATATCCATGCAGCTTATGCCATTTATGGAAATACATTTAAGAAGTTTAGTTATCAAGCAGGGTTGAGAGCAGAAACTTCGGTAATTAATACAACCCTTATTCAGGATAACATTTCTAATGACAGAACATATACTAACCTATTTCCAAGTGGTCATTTAAATTATAATTTTTCAGAAAAAAGTGCCTTACAGTTAAGTTATAGCCGTCGCGTCAGAAGGCCAAGATTTTGGGACTTGAATCCATTCTTTACTTTCTCAGATAATCGTAATTTCTTTAGTGGCAATCCAAATATTGACCCAGAGTTTACAGATGCATATGAGATTGGTCAAATCCAATATTGGGATGATATATCTGTCAACAGTAGTTTATTTTATAGAAAGACAAATGCTTCTATTCTGAGAGTTATTGTCATTAATTTAGATGACATTTCAACCTTAACAACACCACTCAATATAGGAACTTCACATGATTATGGACTTGATTTTTCAATTTCATACAGCGGTCTTAAATGGCTGAGATTGGATGCCAATTGTAACGTTTTTCAATCCGAGTTATATCTTGACCCAGTTTCAACGGAGTTATCAATCTATGATTACTACCGTGATGTGAGAAACTACAGTGGTTCATTAACCGATTTTGGAAACGAGTATAATTTTACTTTAAATGAATTCAAAACGTTAGCATGGAACGGGCGAATTACTTCAAGAATATCATTTTGGGACTCAGACCTTCAGTTACGATTTAATTACCGTGCAGCAAGAGAAACAGTACAAGGAAATGCTCAAGGTGTAGGCAGTATAAATGTGGGATGGAGTAAAGATTTTTTAGAATCTAAAAATCTTACCTTGACATTAAGCGCACGAGACCTCTTTAATTCTAGAAAAAGAAATTCATTAACGCTATTGGAAGACTATTATGAACACAGTGAATTCCAATGGAGAGGAAGAACAGTCACGCTGACAGCCAGCTATAGAATAAATCAAAAGAAAAAAAGAGGTGGTAATAGAGAAGGTAATTTTGAAGGTGATGGTGAATTCTAATGAATCTTAAAATACAGTACCTAGTTTTTCGACGTATTCATTCAAATACTTTTCTTTACTTTTCAACTTATATTGCATCACCCATCTTGGATGTGGCAATGGTATAACTTCTTCAAACCACTTATATCTCTTATTTAAATCTTTAAGAACCTTGAAGTTTTTGCCCTGCCCTAAACTGAATGCTTTATCTCTCTTGCAATTAAAAGTAAGTTGCTTTTTTATGGAATTAACAATTTTCTTTTCTACTGCTTGATATAGCTCTTTACTATCGTAATAGTTGTAATTTTTGCCATCCTTAATAAAGCCGAGTGGACATATGGAAGAGATATAAATTTTAGAATAAAAGTTTTCAGGCGAATTAAATTGATCAATCATTTCATATATAAAGACTGATGACAGCTCTTGCCTTTTTTGTACTTCATTTTTAATCTTACAAACACTTTCGAGTCTCACTGGGTCTGTAAAAGGAACCCCAGTCATTCCTGCGCCAAGTCTTCCCGGATTGATACCAAAAACGATGGTTCGTGGAAAACTATCGTCATAATATTTATTGTAAAATTGAACCATCAAATTCCAAACAGCTTGTTCTGAATAAGGATAAAGAAGATCTACGCTTTTAGGCAATTTCCATTTTGGAGAAAGGTTTTTATAAAAATCAAGGACCTGATGTGCGAAAGTTTGCATTCATAAATATAAAAAAAGGGTTGTTCAAAATTGAACAACCCTTAAAATTGATTTCGCCTAATCCATTAACTTTATTTGATAATGATCATTTTCTTCGTAGCTGACAAAGAGCCTGCTTCTAATTTATAATAGAGGATTCCAGTCGTCGCTATTTCTTTAGAAGTAATATCGATACTGTTGTATCCTTTTTCATAATCATTCACAGATGACCAAACGATTCTTCCTGTTACATCGATTACTGATAAAGTAACTGATGTGCTTTCTGGAAGAACAAAGCTTATGTTAGTGGACCCGTTAAATGGATTTGGATTATTTTGATATAGTGTAAATGTTTGTTCAGAATTATTACGGCCGAATAGGTTGACGGGGACTATTTCAAAATCTTTTCCCAAATAGGCTTCAGATTGAGTAACTTGAGATGATATATTAACGCTTTCATTCAAAGTTCCATTTTCTTTTGCTCTGAAGCTTAATGTAAATAATTCGAACTCATTTAACATTTCACTTGAGTGCCATGAGAAAGTTATTGTATTGTCATTCAATACAGCAAAGTTCTCTTCCGTAACTTTTAATCCATTACCATCGATAGATATCAACTCTAGATTAGAAGTTTCCAAAGTAAATTGCATTCCAGAGAGATTAGTGATTTCGTCTAATCTGAGTGCCATATTAACAACTTCTCCTTTTGCAAATTCTTTGTTATCGTAGTTTAGTGTCAAAGACTTAGATGATCTAGATTGTACATCTGAATTAGATTTAGCATTTACATCTGCTGTATTATTCACATCACCAATTTTCACACCTACAAAGTCTTCATGCATTTGATTATTGCTCAAGTTCTCAATATACCTCGTTTCGAAAAGAGGCCATGGATTACTTGCATCCAATATTCTTGCTTCATTGATAAATTTCCAACTTGTGTTATTTGGATACTCATCATATATCCCTAAAATTAATTTTCTTAATTCAAGTAAATCAAGTGAAGTTATGGCATCATCATTATTAATATCTCCTGCTATTAACTTAAATGGTGTTTCAAACTTTTTCAAGCCTAAGATGTGTCTTTGAATTAATACTAAATCTAAAGTACTTACACCATTTAAAGGATTTGAATTATCATAACTGTCTATTTGATAGTTTTTAGCCAATTTATTTTTTGGAAAATTAAAATGACCAGTATTATCAGTTCGGTTCGTAATTGGATATTCTGGTTGATTACTACTTAATGTAACATCTACCTGCTCCAAGGTTTCACCATTTTCAGTTATAATCTGTCCGCCTATTTGAGCAGAAGGATTATTTCCGACATCCTCACAAGAATCGTTATTATCAACTAATGTTAAAAATACGCTACAGAATTCTGAATTATCTTTCTCATCCCAAACGTAAACATCTAAAGTAAGTGGCAAACCACCTGATGCAATCAAATCATCACAAGTAAATAATCTTGAAGAACAATTAGTCAAAGGATTATATGCTGGGTCATCGTCAGGATTAACATCCGTAAATGTAAATCTCAAATCTTTGTTATCTGAACAATTGTCAAAAGCTCCAAGGTCAAAGTCACAAGCCCATAATTCAACTTGGCCATTTTCCATTAAAGCAGTACTCAAATTAACACAGTAAGGTGTAGGGGGAATGTTATCTACAACCATGAAGGTACTCGTGCATGAAGTATAATTACCACATCCATCTGAAACTCTCCATGTAACTAAGTGACTGGTCATACTTCCAGCAACTCCTTCAGGCAATGTAATTTTAATCTCTCCACCTGAATTTGATGGAGGAATATAAAAACCACTGTTTTGCGGAGCGGTGCTAGAAAATGTATAGTCAATACTAAAGTCACTATTCAAATCAACTTGTACTATCCAAACGAGTCTGTCGCTTGAACAAAGTCCAACATCTTCTGCAGTGTTAGTCAACATGATATTATCATTAATACATGCCACTCCTGCGTCGAATGTTTCATCAAAACAACCTGTTATTACTGGAGCTGTTTCGTCAATTATTTTAACTACTTGTACTTTATTCCAAATACCTTCTGTATTTGGATTTGCTGGTTCATAAGTACACCAATTAATAACTGTCCAATAGTTTAATACTTTAAAACAAGCACCATCAGAGAAATAAAATGTATCTCTCTCAACACTATAAGCCATCATGTCACAAGTTCCTGCGGTCCAGGTTGGATGTTGATCCAAGTCGTCTTCACAAGTTATGATTGTATCACTAGGAAATTCTACAGTTATTGGACCTCCTATTAGCGCCCCACTCAATGTGATTATTTGATCACAATAAATGTTTGGATAGCCTACAACAGACCATCTTCTTGTAATAATTCCTTCGTTACAACTTGAAAGATCACCAAGGTCTTCATATGTAACGGCAGCAGAACCACAAGATCCATAAGCTACAGCTTCACCAGTATTTGATAAATCTGCTGAATTGCTGTCACAATCAATTACAACATCAGGCGGACATTGAATAGTTGGTCTTGACTTATCTTCAAGTCTGACATAAGACCAAACCTCACTATAGTTATCACCATATGAGCCAAAGTATCCATCTCCATCTCCATCATCCCATACACGTAGCCATACTTTGATTTGAGCATAGTCATTAATACCATCTCCATCTTCGTCTGTTCCGTATTCGATCAAATCATTACAACAGAATTTTACAAATCTTCCATCATCATAATCGTCGGGATCATCATAGTCATGCCCATCATTATTATATGTCACCGATGAGCTGTCTCCACACATGGCAAATTCTCTTCTTATCTCTAATTTAACAGGGCCACAACCATCAAATGAACCATTATCAACATTTTCAGCAAAGATCTTTGTCAATCCTGGCTCAATAATTCCACCTTGATTAGGAATCAATGAAACAACAATATCTTGCTTAGTAATAGCAACGGGAGGAGTAGCATCCTTTACAGTTACAATAACACCTTCTGATGTTGTATTGTCACAACAGTCAAATGCATTATAATAAAACGTATGTTCCCCTACCGGTAGACTATTAGAATAGTACCCTAGTACTGGATCAAACAATATCGGATAAGATGCAGAAGAGCCAGACCCAGTTACTGTATAATTTACATAAGATGAACAGTTATCAGAAAGGTGTGTAGGCTCAGGAAATATAACCCGTGCTGTACATCCCCATGGATCAACAGAAGCTGTAAAACTTCCAGCTTCAATTTCTGGTACTGTGTTATCAGATGCCTTTATAATTTGGTTAAAACGAATTGGCTCTAGGAAAGGATCACACCAATCATAGATAGCCCATTTACGAATTACTTTTGCATTGCCTTCACATCCTGGTTCAGAACTACAAATTGGAATGACAGTATCATCATAAGAAGTGACTGTATTACAAATATTCCCAATTAATTTAATTCCATTGATACTAGGAAAAGAGAACATCAAAGCATATTGATGAACATCTTCTTCATAAGCCGCTGCATAAGCCGCGTCATAGTCAAGGTCATTAGGATCACATGACACATAAGCGGTTCCACAAGGATTATCTTCCCTGTATTGGTCTGCAAAAAAATCATAAATTTCCTCAGGTGAAATTCCAGCTCCACATTCAAGATCAACATTTTGTTTTGGTGTTTGAATAGCAGCTGTTAAAGCTAAAGGATCAATTCGATATTCACTCTGGCAGGTTACATAATTGCCATCGCTATCGGTTAATCTCCACGTTCTGGTAACAACAGTAGTGATACAATCTTCACCATCAATTTCATCGGTGAAAGTTATATCAAAGTCATTGTTACAATTATCGGTTGCTACTGGTTGTTCAACCATTAGTCCGCCGATATCTCCAAGATCCTCACAAAGGATCGGTAAAACACAATCTGGATCAGTATTCCCAACTTCACATGGGCATGATACCAATTGTGGTGGCAGTTTGTCCTCAACTAAAATATGACCCCAACAACTATTAAAAGGTGGTGTCATACCAGCTGGGCCAGTACCATTTTCAGAGACTGTAACTGTGTACAGTCCAATTTCAGTGACGGTCATACCACTTAAAAGACCATTTGGTCCTTCAATGATAACGTCATAATTCAAAGGAGAAAAGTCTGGAATCGTAGATTCTCCCTCCAGAATCATTTCAACTGTTACCTCTCCTTCGCAATAACCATTCAATGCAAGATTGATTTGGTCGTCACATACGAGGGTAGCTAGTTTCTCATCTCCATCAGCTTGTAGAGATGGCAAAAAACTAATTGTAAGCAAAGTACAACACAGCAGCCAATTAGACAGCCTGGTGCCTTTACCCATTAATTCGGTCCACGACATGGGATAAAAATTTTGGTTATAAAATAAAAATTCACACACCTCGACTCGAGATGTACGTTCAGAATATTAGATGGGAAAATCTAAAATGTGGGAAAATCTAAAACAAATGTAAGCTGAGTTATACCACATTTGCCCAAAATCGTGGGGTAAATAATAAAAATAATTTTACTAATAATTTATTTTAATAATATGACAGTAACTTTTTATTTAAATATCGAAGCTAGTTTATCTGCTACAAAACTACCAACAGCTACGCCCATTCCGCCCAGTCTTGCTGCAATATAAGTCCTATCAGATATCTGTTCTACAATTGGCTTTTTACTCTTTCCAATAGCAATAATTCCGCTCCATTCAAATTCTATTTGTACTTCTTTTTGTAGAATTTTGGTTTCTAAAAAGTCCTTTAAATAAGACTGTATATAAGTATTTTGTCCAAATTCACTTGTTTTTTCATTTTGACTATCAAGATTTCTTGCACCTCCAATCAAAATTCTATCCTCGATATTTCTAAAATAGATGTATCCTTTATCCATATGAAATGTGCCTTTTAAAGGAATAGAATCCATTGATTTAGTCAAAATTACCTGATTGCGTGCGGGGATTATGTCTAAATTTGGAAACAAGTTTTTTGTAAATGCATTGGTGCAAAATACCAGCTTTTGAAATGATACTTCAATACCATTATCTAAAACCAATTTTACCTTGTTTTTATCTTCTTCAAAAGATTTTACCCCTATTCCAGTTACGATGTTTATCCCTAAGTTTTCAGCCTTTTGTATCAATGATTTAACCAATTTAACTGGATTCAATTGACTTTCATGCGGATTAAAAAGTGCATTTTTATGTAAATGATTACCAATTGAATGTTTTTTAACCGTTATACAGTTTTGTATTCCAGTTGCCTCAAGCATCAATTTATTTACATATTCTAAGCTTTCATAACACTTTTCAAAGCTTTCTGCATTATCAAAAACTTCAAAACCACCGTTGTTTTGATAAGACATGCTTTTCAGAGAAACGTTTTCTTTCAATAATTTCAATCCTTGCCATCTTTGCTTTATTGTATTAATGATTTCTGATTCTTCAGCATTGTTTAGATCGTCAATGGTTTCACCGACGGTTCCAAAGCATGCAAAACCAGCATTTTTAGTACTTGCACCTGTAGGTAAAATTCCTTTTTCTATAATCGTTACTTTATTTTCTGGAAATTTCCTTTTTAATGCAATAGCTGTGCTTAAGCCAACAATACCGGAACCAATGACTGCAGTATGCCCATTGTCAATCCAATATTGTTTCTCCCAAAAACTTAACATTTCAATATTTTTATGCGTATTATAATTTACAAGGATAATGTAAATTTATGCAATCAAGATAAATTACACTTTTATACATTGTATTTGAAAAACAAAATAATATGATTCAACGCATTCAATCTTTATTTCTCTTAATAGCAAGTGCTGGATTTTGGAGTTTATTCAAACTTCCATTTGCTGCTTCGAGTCAAACGACAACACCTTTTTTTGAGGACCAATTATTAACTATTAATGATCATACTGCACTTTTAGTGCTAACGATTTTAGGAGGAATAATAACATTAGGTTCAATATTTCTATATAATAATCGTGGTCTACAAATAAGATTAGGAATATTAAATATTATATTTTCAATCTTTTTAGCTGCAGTTGCTGCTTGGTTGGTTTTTAGTAATGCTTCAAGTTTAGACACATCAGTTGAGATATCTGATAAAATAGGTCTTTATATGCCTGTATTATCTCTGATTATGGTTATTCTGGCTAATGTATTTATAAAGAAGGATCAAGATTTTTTAAAATCTTCTGATCGGCTGCGATAATAATGAAAAATGCATAAAAAAAGGGCTTTTCAGTGAAAAGCCCTTTTTAATACATTCGAACAGATATTATTAATCAACTCTTTTCTTAGCTGAATAATTTATTTTTAATTGTCCAGATTTTCTTAGTTCAGTCTTAACATCAGAAACAACGCCCATTGTAACATTACCGTCAACCTTTAGGGATGTAGTAATACCTGGTCTTTGAACTTCAGGGACTGTACTTCTGTGTTTTTCTAAGTACAATGGAATTTCACTGATATCAGCAAACTTATCGCCCAATTGTAGTCTAGGCTTTGTTCCATAAGTTTTTTGATAATTAGTCATTGGTTTTCCAATGAACATGTGATTTACCAGAGATTTTTTCTCAAGTTTCGTTAATTCAGTAGCTGAGGGTACATTATTTTCTACTTTCAATTCAGCATCCCTTAATACAGTTACTACCATAAAAAAGAATAACAGCATGAAAATAATGTCTGGCAAAGATGCTGTAGATACCTCAGGTTTAGATGCTCCTCTTTTCTTTGTAAATTTTGCCATTTGTATTAATTTTCTTCTCCGAAATCTGTTGGTTCAGCCTCAGAAATTACCAATGGTATTCTGCTTCGAATTTCTCTTTGTTGACCTTTTTCCAAAAAGGCAAACGACTTCCCATACTTCTTTTGAGCTTCTTCTTCTCTCAATTCATTATAGGCTGCTTTTAATTCGTTATAGACTTCCAAGTAAGTTTTATAATTAGTACCTCTATCATTTTTAAGAGAAATAATAGCTTTTGTAGGATCTTGAGCCATGTTATCCAATCTTCTTGGATTCATGATAAATTCCTTTGTATTATCTCTTAACGTTCTTAGACTTGCTGGCTCACCTCTTACTAATAATTCGTTATTAGCATTTACTAATACTGAATAAACATTTCTAGTATTCATTTTCATTTCAGGAGGTGGCTCATTTGACCAGGGTGGTAACTTCACCAATACGCCTTTATCAACATCAATAGTTGTCGTTACTAAGAAAAATATTAAAAGTAAGAAGGCAATGTCTGCCATAGAACCTGCATTAACTTCAGGTTTCATTCTATCTTTTGCACGTTTTTTTGACATATCGCTTATTTAAATAAATTTGCAATTCCGCCAACAACAGCTGCTGCTATTGCTAAACCGATCAATAAGACTGTAGTCATAATACCACCTCCAATTCTTTTAACTGTTCCATCAGCTAAGTTATCTTTTGCAACTAATTCAGCTGCTTTTCCAGTAACATGAGCGTCAGACATAGATTGAAAAATGAAAAATAATATTACAAGAACACCTACACCAGCTAGTAATTTAATAGATCCTTTAGGATCAGAAACTACATCTTTAACACCGAAACTTAACATAGCAAAAGCTGCTAATCCAATCAATATAACTGGAATGATGATAGCGGCATTAAAGAATTCAAAAGTTTGTGTGCTTTCTTTATCTTTTAATATTTGAACTAAGTCTGTTCCTACTTCGTAGTTTGCAGATCCTAATCCAGCGAAGATGCTTCCCATGACAATAATAATGCAGAGTACTGCAAGAATAAGTGCCCCGAGCTGCCCTTTATTGTTTAAAAAAGTAAATAATGACTTCATTCGTTTTTTTTTAAAATTTAAAATTCGAATTATAAACAGATATCCTGCTTATGACTTGAGATAAATTACTTAAATAGGCCGTTTTTAGCCATAACATCTACAAGCCCAATTGAAGTCTCTTCCATTTTATTTACAATTCCATCAATCTTAGAAACGATGTAATTGTAAAATATTTGAAGAATAATTGCAACAATAAGTCCAAATACCGTTGTTAATAATGCGACTTTAATACCACCTGCAACAACAGAAGGAGATAAATCACCAACAGCTTCAATTCTATCGAATGCTTGAATCATACCAATTACGGTACCCATAAATCCTAGCATCGGTGCAATTGCAATAAATAACGATATCCAAACCAATCCTTTTTCTAAAAGTCCCATTTGAACTGAACCATAAGAAACAATAGCTTTTTCAACTGCTTCTGGTCCATCTTTAGCGTTTCTTAATCCTTCGTATAATACGCTTGCCGTTGGTCCAGGAGTAGATCTTGCTACTTCTTTAGCACCTTCTAGGTCACCTTCAGCTAATCTTTCATCAATATTGCTCAATAACTTAGATGTGTTAGTTGTAGCAATATTTAATGTAATAATTCTTTCAATACAAAATGCCAAACCTAAGATTAATGTAATTAATACAAAACTCATGAAGAACCAATCTCCTTCAATGAACTTCTCCTTCAACATTTGAAATACACCACCTTCATCGGCGGCAACATCTTGAGCAGCTAGCTCAGAAAATCCTAGGAAACACATACCTAGCATTACAAAACCTATAAGAACGATTTTTCGCATGATAATTCTTTTTCTAAATAATCAGTATAATATTAATAATTGGTTTAAAGCCCTAAAATATAAATATTTGCTTTAGTAGTGTAATTATATACATCAAATTTTATAACGTATTGTCAACACCAAACACTTATTTAAATTTTCTTAATTTCATAATACAGATGTAAAATAAAATCTTAGTGGTGTGAAAATATAAAAAAAGGCTTTTAATTATTTATAATTTTAAATATATCCAATAATATAGGCATCTCTGAGTCCCTTTTTAGAAATATCTAAAAAAATAAATCGACCACCAAAGCAAACATTTCTGAAAAGCAATTTATATATGATTTTTCTTTAATGTAAAAATTACCGTAAGTTGAAAAGCGGAGAATGAGGGATTCGAACCCCCGATACCCTTTTGAGGTATACACGCTTTCCAAGCGTGCGCCTTAAGCCACTCGGCCAATTCTCCTAGATTACTTTAAAATGCCCTCAAAAATATAAAAATCAATTTGATTTATATTCCAAATAAATCTCTTGCATTTCTTGTCGTACTTGAAGCCACTTCATAAAGTTGCATATTTTTAAATTGAGCAACTTTTTCTGCAACTATTGGAATATAGCTACTCTCGTTTCGTTTGCCTCGATATGGCGTTGGTGCTAGATAAGGTGCATCTGTTTCTAGGACCATATTAGAAATTGGCATGAATCTAACCATTTCTTCTAAGTTGGCTTTTTTAAATGTAATAACACCTCCCAATCCCATCATAAAATTTAAGTCAACGACTTTTTTGCATTGGTCAACTGTACCATTAAAGCAATGAAAAATACCTTTTAATTTACCATCTTGATGTTTAGCGATTATTTCAATCGTCAAATCCAGTGAATCACGAGAGTGGATAATCACTGGAAGATCAAATTCTTTTGCCCATACTATTTGTTGCTCAAAAGAATATATTTGTTCTTCTCTAAATGTTTTATCCCAGTACAAATCAATGCCAGTCTCCCCTATCCCATAATATTTTCGTTGGGATAAATTATGCTTCACTATTGACAATTCTGTTTCGAAATTCTCCTTAACCGAACAAGGATGTAAACCCATCATAGCAAAACAATTGTCAGGATAAGACGCTTCCAGGTTATGAAGCCTCTCAATCGTTGTGCTGTCAATATTAGGAAGAAAAATGCGCTTAACTTCAGATTTTATTGCAGTATTTATAACAACATCTATATCTTCGTCAAACTGCTCCAGATATAAATGAGCATGTGAATCGATATACATACTTTAATTTGATTATGTCTAAAAAAAGTAAAGGTAAATATTATGTAGTATGGGTGGGGCAAAATCCAGGTATTTATAATTCATGGTCTGATTGCCAATTACAAATAAAAGGATTTCCAAATGCTAAGTATAAATCTTTTAAATCGAAAAAAGAAGCTGAAGATGCATTTAACGGTTCCGCAGTAGATTATATAGTTAAGAAGAAATCTTCAGAAAAAATCACAACAGACCCTAAGCTTTTCGAAAATGAAATAATTAAAGACTCAATTTCTGTCGATGCTGCTTGCAGTGGTAATCCTGGAAAAATGGAATATAGGTGTGTTGAAACGTTTAATAAAAATGAAATTTTTAGAATGGGCCCTTTCTATGATGGCACCAATAATGTTGGTGAATATTTGGCTCTTGTCCATGCGCTTGCAATGCTCAAGAAAAATGGAGACTCAAAAACAATTATTTATTCAGATTCAAGAACAGCAATGAGTTGGGTCAGAAATAAAAAAGTAAAAACTACCTTAAAACCATCAAAACTTAATAAAGAAATTTTCGTACTATTAGAACGCGCAAAAGATTGGATTAATAACAATACTTTTGAAACCAAAATCATAAAATGGGATACTAAGAAGTGGGGCGAGATACCTGCAGATTTTGGTAGAAAATAAATCCTATTTTACAAACCTCATTCTGTAATCTGACTTTATTTTACCTTTTCTAATATTCTCCAATTTTCTTTTAATCAATCTCTTTTTCAGAGGTTGGAGTTTTTCAGTAAAAAGCTTTCCTTCAATATGATCATATTCATGCTGAATAACTCTTGCGGTTATGCCATCAAATTTCTTTTCATGCGTTTCAAAATTTTCATCCATATATCTTATGACTATAGAATTTAAACGGTTCACATCTCCTTTGATGTCGGGTATACTTAAACATCCTTCTTCATAAGCTGTATCTTGACCAGTTTCTTCAATCATCTCCGCATTGATAAATACTTGTTTCAAGCCAACAATGTCATTTTCTTCTTCCTTCAGTTGCTCTGTATCAACTAAGAAAAGTCTTAAACTTTTTCCTATCTGAGGTGCAGCTAATCCGACGCCTTTAGCATTGTACATAGTTTCCCACATGTTTGCAATCAACGCTGAAAGGTCAGGATAATCATTAGGAATTTTTTTGGCAACTTTTTTCAATACACTGTTGCCATAAGCATAAATAGGTAGTATCATATATGTTTCAAATATCTTTGCAAAATTAACACTGCACTGATTTTATCCAAACGAGATTTATCTTTTCTTTGCTTTTTAGATAATCCTGATTTTATCATGATGTCTAATGCTTGGACAGAAGTATAATTCTCATTTTGAAAATCAATTTCAATTTTAGGATATAATATTTTAAACTTTTTAACAAAGGCTTCAATTTCATTAACTACATAAGTCGGACTGCCATCTTTGTGAGTCGGATATCCAAATACTATTTTTTCAACCTCTTGCTCTTGAAGATAGATTTTAAAAAAATCCAACAATGTGTTTGTATTTACGGTTTTTAAAGGAGACACAATAATCTGCAATTCATCTGTAGCAGATATACCGACTCTTTTTATACCATAATCAATTCCTAAAATACGTGCCATCAACAAAAGTAATGCAAATAGTCACAAATAAGTTCAATAAAAAAGACCCTCTCCAAAATAAATCAGAGAAGGGCCCCATCCCAAAAACAGTAAATCTTTGTTTATTTTATTGCTACCATTTTAACTGTAGCGATGTTATTGTCGGTTTTTAGCGTCATGTAAAAAATTCCAGAGTTATTCAAATCTTCTGATCTAACGGTAATAGTGTTTAATCCTTTGAGATATGTTTGAGTAAATTGTTTTACCAATTTTCCTTGTACATCTGTTACGGAAATACTTACTTTCTCATCTTTTTCTAGATTAAATGACACTGTCGTCAAATCCGTAAATGGATTAGGTGAGTTCTGGAATAACTCAAATTTGTTATCGCTTACTTTAGATCCAAAGTCTAATTTAGGTTGCTTAATTTCACCATTTACTTGATATAATTCTGATGCAATCAATTCAGAGCTTATATTAATGGCTTCACTTAAAGATCCGCTTGTCTTAGCTACTGCATTTATAACAAATACGTCACCATCAACTGGAGTTCCAGTTTGACTATGATAACTAACAACAACATTATTTCCTTTGACTTTATAGTTTGCATTTGTAAACGAGCCGTCAGTTCCTTCGAGTGATTCGATATCTATTAAACTAGAATTATAGTCCAAGGTAAACTGGAATCCATTTGAGAACGTCTCATCAAAATTTACAGGTACTTGAATCAATTCCCCAGCTTCGAAGTTTTGATCTTCAATCTTAATTAAGCTAATGCTTCTTGATCTTTGGTCAATTACTCCGCTCGTATAAGATGTCGTTGCCGAACTATTTACATCCCCAATTTTTACAGCAATAAAATCTATATTCATATCTGATTCTAACTTATTGATGTAATAATCCTCAGTAAAGTTTTCATCAAGTGGATTTTGAGGATCAACAAACTTATATGCATTGTCCACATATCTCCAAGAGTCGTTATTAGGCAATTCATCATAAATACCTAAGATCAATTTTCTCAATTCTAATAAATCGATTGTACTTAAATTGTTATCCTTATTGACATCTGCTGCAATAATTTTATAAGGGCTATCCAATTTATCAAGACCTAAAATGTGTCTTTGTATTTGAACTAAATCCAAGGTTGTTACCCCATTGAGAGGATTTAGATTATTGCTAGGATTTATAATGTACTCACCTCCCATTGGCATTTCAGGGAAAGCATATTCACCAAATTCATTTGTCATTTCTGACAATGGACTGCCATCTAAGTTAACGTTTACTTCACCAACACTTTCTAATGTTTCAGTGAATATAGACCCTCCTACATCAACAGTCTCTTCCATTTGACCTTGGCAAGCGAAGTTATTATCCTGGACATTTACTAAAGAAGTACAAAATGATTGAACAAGTGTACCATTGTATCCTACAACTGATGCCCATATCTCAACTAAAGTATCGCCTCTTGACGTACAGTCAAATTGTATAAATCTATCAGATGTATCTGGCGAGAATGAAAGGAAAACATCATAACCACATGGGTGTGAGCTTCCTGCATTAAAGTCAGATGCCCATAATTCAACCATTCCAAAGTCAGGCTCACCATCTCCATTAAAATCCATCGGCATTAAATCAACAGCAATTCCGCTCAAGCAGTATGCTGTTGGTGCTTTACAATTATAAATAGTGAATACTTGATCTTTAGATGTTGCATTACCACATCTGTCAAAATATGTCCATCTTACAACATGGGTTCCAATTGGGAAGTCACCACTAAAACCTGTTTTATTACCATCTCCAGAATATTCCTGATATGGTGTTGAATAAGATTTAGGACCGACACCTAATTCTCCAGTATATATTGAGTACCTCCATCTTAAATCCAATGAGTCAGTACAATCATCTGATCCTGATGACGATAATTCAATATAACCAAAAGCACAATCATTATCATATGTACAGACTTCAACAGAATCACCTGCTGAAACTGTAGGCTTTATATCATTTGTAACTTTAATAGTTTGAACACAAGAAGCAATAGGTAAAGAAGATTGACACCAATCTATAATTTCCCATGTTCTTAGTACTTTAAAACAAGCGTCTCCATTTGTACTATTGAAAGTGAAAATTTCATCGTGACTATTTGTACCTAATAATCCACATCTTTCCGTCATAAATTGAGGCTCACCTAATTGTTCCGGTGTTAAATCAGCCATAATCATACAACCAACAAGAACAGAATCTCGAGGGCAAACAATATCATTAGTCCCAGTAAAAGGATCTGGATTTTCGAAGGTTATAATTTGCTTACAAGTTGAAGATCTTCCACCTTCATCTGTTGCTGTAAACACTCTGGTAAACGTACCAAGATTACAACTTGTCAATTCATTTATACCATCCTCTTCAACATCAGCACCACAATCATCCAACAATGTAGGATATCCAAACTGAGGTGTTAAGTTACTTGGATTGAATGCAGCATCACAATCAACTGTTGTATTTGGCGGACATATTAAACTTGGGGCAACTTTATCTTGTACGTCAATATTAACCATACAATCATTGTAGTTGCCAAAAATATCAATCACTCTAAAAACTACCATTTGATCAGTACCTACATCAGAACAGCAGAAATTAACTTTCGTGCTGAATCCACAGATATCTTTTATCTCTAAAATATACGGCACCTCTTCTAAACAAGGGGCATCATACCAATAATTGTCTGAAGACATTAAAACACAATCGCCTGCACATTCACCACTTAATACTTCAAATGCAACGTCTGCATTATCATAATGAGATGAGCAATCTCCATTTCCATAATCACCTAATATAATATCAGAAGCAAAAGCATTATCTTCAATTGCAATTCTAAAATAATTAGTCCCACAAGCTGCATTAGCTGGAATGCTGAATCTGAAAGATCCTGATTGTGTAATATCTAAAAATGGCTCAATTGTATTAGTTGTATTAACACCAGTATATCTTTCCGTGTAAATACTCTCCCATTTATAACCATTGTAGTATAATAACTTCATGTTAATACCATCATCAACAGTAAAACTACCTGTACGAGGTGCTAACCAATTCCATGAAATATCAACTATTGATGGTGCAGGACCTTGTGATACTGTCAAATTAGAGACCATATCATCAACGTTATTTACAAATGCCCCATCACTAACTAGTACAGAATTTCCAACTGTAGAATGTACAGTTAAGTCAACTCTAGTTTCACTTGATGCCGGTCTTCCTGGTGTCCAATTCTCATAAGTCAGTGGATCATGATTGTCCCATAAGAATGAATTACCAAATCTCTTCATTCCAATCCAAAATCTATCTCCATAATTCTGTCTAACTTTTGAAACCAACCAATCTTCTTCTACTTGATTTTCAAATATAGCCAATGAACCACCATAAGCCTCAGCTCTTTTCTTTGCAATATTCGCTGATGAATTATAGGTAGATATATAATAATAACTACCATTATTTTCTCCAACATAATTCAACCCACAAAATTCAGGAACTTTACAATCACAATTATCTTGATCTGGCGTCATTCTTCTTACTAACATACAATGTGTCTTACAATCATCATAAGAACCATCATCAAATGTATGCGCCTTCACTACTGCCTCTCCACCAGTTGTTAAACTGACTGCAGTATATTGATCACATATTGCTACAGGTGGTGTATTGTCAACTATTTCAACTTGAACAATACAAGTTGAACTATTATAACATTCGTCATAGACAGCATATTCTACTGAATTTACTCCCATAGGAAGGACTATTGGTGAAAATCCGTCATAATTACCTTCGAAACCACCTTCATAATTAACATCAAATCTTAAATTAGTTGAGCAATTATCGCTTGCTTCAGGTAATGGGATACCTACACTAGAACCACATGTTACACTACCATAACTGGTAGATGTAGCGCCCATTATTGTATTAGTTGTAATCTGCAATGGTTCGGGACAACTTATTTCTGGTGGGGTAAAATCCAAGATCTCAAGTATTTGAGGATCAGGGCAAGTATACATCTGTTCACCATCGCAATGCCATTCTCTTAAAGTCCAAGTTCTCATTATTTTTCTTGAACATCCTACTTTAGGAAGTTCAACATCTGTATATAACATCGTAGCGTTACAATAAACATCTGGAAATGGATAAAGACTCACTTCTTCTAATTCACCATTGATAATTGTGGTTATAGTTGGTGATCCAACTTCTTCCGGATCTGGATAACCATTATTATTATCATCCCATCTTAAGTCCACATCAAAAACACCATCACCATCAGTATCAGTGTCCAATACAGTAAATAATTCAGATTTATCACATAACTGATTATTGCTCCATGTACCATCACATGATAATGCATTATTGTTATCCTTACTATAACTAGGAGGACAAGACACATCATCAAAATCTATTCTTAACAACTGATAAATAATTGTACAGTTTGGTGCCCTGTTTCCTTTAGAATCAACTGCTGAGTATGTTCGAGTTATCGTTTTTATGTAGTCAGGATCACAAATAGGATCAATAGATTCAGATACCAAAATAGGCTCTGCAAATCCTTCGCATGCATCCATGTAAACTGGACCATCTAAAATACTAAAATCACTACACTTAATATCTACAGGATCAGTTGGACATTCTTCAAGTAATGGACCTAGTTTATCTTCTAAAATTATATTACCCCAACAAGAATTACCACTATTTAAGTCTGTAACTTTCGCATAGAGATCTTGTCCTATATATGAAGGATCAACAATAGGATTTGGAATTTGTCCATACTGATTTGAAACTGTAACCTCAAAATTACCTGCAGAACAAGAGGTAACTTGATCGTTAAGTATCATTTCTGCAGTGATATCTGCTTCACAATTAACGTCAATAGATACTTGGGTTGATCCATTACACGCTAATGAACAAGGAGGGTCTTGGCTGTAGATATCATTAACCACGAAAGTCAATGTCAACAACACACATACACAACTTCTTAACCATCCTACGACAGTTGAATAAAAATACTTCATGAGATCCTTTTTAAATTTTTACTGTTTGGGAATTCTTCAAGCTCCCGCTAATAAAAAATAGTTTACTTATTTCTTACGGATCTATTAAGTACTCAGGGGTGGGTAGTTAAATACACAAGTGCACTTCACAACACTTTATATACTAACTGAATACAAATGTAAAATATATTTAATATGTTATAGTACCACATGAACGGTAATTAATATATATAAATTTTAAAATCTATAATTAGGAAAGATATAGTATGGGCAATAAAAAAAGCCCCCCTTCAAATAAATGAAGAGAGGCCATCCCAAAAACCGATTTTATTCTAGTACTATTCGATTATAATCATCTTCTTAGTAGCTGTGAAATCACCACTATCTAACTGATAGTAATAAACTCCTGCAGCACCTAAATCGGATTTACTCAATTCAATTTCGTTATATCCTTTAGCGTAGTTACCAGAGATAGTCTTAACAACTTTTCCAGTTACATCAAGGATAGATAATTTAGCATCTGCAGCTTGAGGCATGTTAAATCCAATTGCTGTATTAGCAGTGAATGGATTTGGCTCATTCTGATATAGAGCGAACTCAACATCAGCAGCAGCAGAATTATTAAGAGCTATATTAACAATGTCAAGGTTAGTACCTACATAAGCTTCAGCTTGTGTAACTGCACTACTTACATTGATGATATCAGATAACTTACCTGAAGTATTAGACTTAAATGTCATAGTGAATAAATCACCTGTAGCATTTAATGCAGTCTCACTGTTCCATGAAGTAGTAACAGCGTTACCTACTCTACCGAAGTTTTCTTCAGTAACATTTACTGCACCTGATTGTACACTTATTAACTCAAGACTTTGAGCTTCTAATGTAAACTGGTAACCAAATATGTTATTAAAGTTATCACCTGTAATTGTCAAGTCAACTGTTTGACCAGCTTCAACTTGAACGTCTTCAAAGTTAATATTGATAGTAGCAGAAGATCTGCTTTCTGTTGAACCAGAGTTAATGTTAGCAACAACACTTTGGTTAACATCACCAATCTTGATACCGATGAAATCAGAATCCATCATATCTGCAGATAAGTTGTAAATATCAATACTTTC
The DNA here is from genome assembly GCA_013001975.1 of Saprospiraceae bacterium. Classification (GTDB taxonomy): domain Bacteria; phylum Bacteroidota; class Bacteroidia; order Chitinophagales; family Saprospiraceae; genus RFSX01. The sequence continues at coordinate 22,879 of JABDKX010000130.1, forward strand.
TTTAAAGTTCCACGGGTTATTAATATCAATAGTTGTAGCAGCGTCAGCGAATCTCCAACTTGAATTGTTAGGTAACTCATCATAGATTCCTAAGATTAGTTTTCTTAATTCAATAAGGTCAATTGCAGTAACTGCACCATCATTATTAACATCAGCAGCGATTACTTTGTAAGGACTATCTAGAGAAGCCAATCCTAAGATATGTCTTTGGATTAGAACTAAATCTAAAGTAGATACACCATTTAAGTAATCTTCATCTTTATCAGCAGTTAATTGATAATCCATAGCTTTCAAGTTATCATAAAATGCATACTCTCCAGCGTTAGTCATATCTTTTAATTCCTGCTCGTTAATCATTTCCATGTTAGAAACTTCAACGTTCTCAACTACTTCACCGAATTCTGTAGCTACAGTACCAGCTATGATACTTCCAGTACCACCACCTGTACATCCGTCAGGATTGTTATCAACAAGTCTTAAGTTAACAACACACCAGTCGTAATTACCACATAAATCCCATACATAAACTCCAACTTCGATAGTAGCATCACTTGATCCTTGAAGATCATCACAAGTAAATCTTCTAGAAGAACATCTAAGTGCAGGATCATAGTTAGGATCTAATTCAGGAGCTACATCACTAAATGTAAATCTCAAGTCTTCGTAAGCTACACAGTTATCAAATGAACCAGCGTCAAAATCACAAGCCCATAATTCAACCATTGATTCTTCTGGACCAGCGCCATCAGGATCAGCCATTAAAGCAGTACTTAAGTTAATACAATATGGCGTAGGAGCCTTCTTGTCTTGAACTGTAAAGTAACTAGTTGTAGATGAAACGTTTCCACATCCATCATATACTTTCCATACAACTCTGTGTGTAGTTTCACCACAATCAGCAGGAATTGCATCAGGAATATTAATAGTGTATTCGAATCCAGGAGCTGTAGCGAAGTCACCTTCGTTATTATCAACTCCACCTCTATTACCAACTCTTACATCAGGAATAGGGTAACCGTATACAGCTAAGTTATCAGTTAAGTTATCTTCTGACCATAATGGATCAGTTGAAGTATTTCTGTCTTCAGCAACAAATGATGACCATTCTCTATCAAATACCCAATCATTATTGATATCAACATATACATTCCACTTCAACCACTCAGAAGGACAAGCATTTTCTATGACGTTACCATCAGCGTCAACATTTGTATCAAAAGCAGTAGCAGACATTGTAATTCCTGTACCTACACAAGCTCTTTCATCAATTGTAGTTCCAGAACCACCTGAACCAGGTACAGCAGGGAACATATCATCACCAGATTCAACAACTGGAGCATAAGTATCAATTAATTTACCAATTACAGTCCAAGTCCAAATTCCAGCAGGAGCAGTAGAAGCAGCACATGTCACTGTTTCGGAACTACCCTGTCCTCCATTTGCCCAGTTAAAGTACATATCTAAAACATAAGGATTAGTTTGACCAGTTAAGTTATAGGTAAAGGTTCCTGAACCATTTGGAAATGAGATTGGATTACCAGGTCCACCAAGAAAACCAACTAAACCTACTGGATTGTCTACGACGGTAACTGTAACATCAACATCTCCATTCGATTGAACAGTAATAGTATAATCCATTCCATTGGCAAGGTTATCAATGTCCACATTACCGGAACATGACCCTGCACCTGCATTTACAACTGCATTAGGCTCATATTGACACCAGTCAATTACTGTATAAGTATTGATGATTTTTCTACAAGCGTCACCTTCGAAGAAGAAAGTATCACTATCTAAAGACCATCCTACTAAGCTACAAGTTGCATCAACCCATACAGGCTCATCACAAAGACCATCTACACAACTTAATCTTACTTCAGCATACTCAGGAATATCATCATCATTGTTATCTACTTGTGTAATGTCTGATCCACTTACTTCCATAAGTCCACAGTCATCACCATCATTATCAGCTAATCTGATAAACTCATCTTCAGAATAAGGCCAGTCAATAGACACACTTCCGTCAAATCGTTGTAATGATAATGGCTGCTCAACAATAATTAATTGTCTGCACTTAATATCAGTTCCATCAATTGACCACCATCTTGTGATTGGTCCATAGTGACATGCTTTGTTGAATAAATCTTCATCTACTTCACTCCACCAAGGAGCAACATAATTAGCAATTACACCATCTCTGTTAACATCTGTACACATTCCAACCTCATTAATAGTCATACCATTAGGGTTAGTAACTGTGAATTTAGAAATCTCACCATCTTGGTTTATATCAAGACCACAAAGATCTTCGTATACAACATCAAGATTTCCACAAGTAGAAGAAGCATAAGCAGCTCCACCAGTTAATGCAAGATTCTTTTCATCCATATCACAAGTGATCTTAGTTAGAGGAGGACATGTTATAGAAGGAGCTAATTTAGCTTCTACTCTTACTGTAGCCCATGTGATTCCAAATAAATCACCAACTGTACCAGGAACACCATCCATGTTTGCATCATCCCAAACACCTAATTCAACATCGATTAATACATAATCGTTGATACCATCACCATCTGTATCCTCACCTTCTCCATCAAGAAGATCTTGACAACAGAACTTAACATATCTACCTTCATCTGTATCATCTCTATCGTGACCGTTAGGCTGAGAAGAGTTAGGTAAGTTATTGAAGTTGAAGAAAGAAGCATTGTTATTGTGATCATCGCCTAAGCTACCACAGTATCCAACGTTATCTTCAGGATCATCTTCAGCATCAGTTCTTCTAATTGCTATTCTTACTGGACCACAATCACCATCATGTGAACCGTTATCTACACTTTCTACATATAATTTAGCAGAACCACCACTTGGGTCAGTTGGAGAACTTGTCAAACTGATTACAATGTTTTGCTTAGCGATAGCAACAGGAGCTGCACCATCAACAACAGTAACTTGTAATTCAATGTAAGACACATTACCACAACAATCACTTAATTCATAAGTATAAGTATAAGCACCCATTGCCTTAGGTAAACCTTCAACAATCCAAATTGGGTATCCATTTTCATCTAATACTGGATTATCATCACTATCCAACATTACTCTTGGACCAGCTTCTAATTCAGCAACTGTACCTGGCTTACCATAGATTCTGTATGTAACTTCTGAAGAACAGTTATCAGATAAATGATCTGGAACTGGGAATCTGAAGCTAGCAGCACAACCCCAAGGGTTAGCACTAACAGTCATTGGAGCTAGAGGTGAAGCACTAGGACCTTCATTATCTTTAGCGTGTATAACTTGTACAGCATTTTCAGTTGCACCAGTACACCAATCTAAAGCAGTCCATGTTCTAATTACTTTGCTGTTTCCATCACAATCATTACCAGGACCGCCACAAGCAGCTAAGAACTGATCAGAGTAAGTAAAGAATACATTACAAGAGTTATTTAAGAAAGAAGTTTGAACACCTTTATCATTGAAACAAAGAGGGTAAGCCCATCTAACACCAGCAGCGTTAGCAAAACATTCCCAATCAGCAACAAAACCAGCATCGTAGTTATGACCATCATTAGGATCACAAGTTGGTAGAGGACAAGGATTTGCCGCTTCCCATTGTGCTCTAAAGTAAGCATATATAGCATCTGGAGTTGTTTCAGCGCCACAAGTCATTGTAACGATATTTGCAGGCCAGAACCACTCAGTTCCAACAGCATCAACACCAATTCTTTCTCTAGTTATTGTTTGTACTTGCGAAGAAGTATTACCAGCAGCATCTGTAGCTACCCATGTTCTAAGAACAATACCTCCATCACAATCATCACCAATTGATTCTTCTTGAGCAACTGAAAGATCTACTATATTACAAGCAGAACCATTAGCAGCTAAATATTGATCAGCGGTAACATTGTTTCCACACTGAATAGCACCATCATTAAATATAATAGATACAGCGTTGAAAACACCTTGATCACCACCTACAGTATCGTCCCATCTGATTGACCATGTACCTGAGATAGGCTCACCATCAAAAGCAGATAAAGGATTAAGAGGCACAACAGCCGCTCCTGTACCTGGAGTTATTAAAGCACAACTAAATGGCGCACCTTCATCATCGTAAACAACGTTCTGATCATCCATAAGGTTACAAACATTGTCTTGAACCATTACAGATGTACCAGCAGGTGAAATTACTGTTAACTCTATATCTCCAATCCAAGTGTGCGTAATATCAAACGCAACATTTACATCAGAAATAAGGCAATCTTCACCATCGACTACAAACTCTAAAGTCTGCGCAGGTTCAGCAGAAGTAATTTCTTCTCCAGCCATTTCTGGAATAGCTATTACACCAGAGATATCTGTAGCAACTTCAATAAAATCAGGAATATCTTCCTTACAAGTAACTGTTAAGTCTTCAACTGCAAATTCAGGTGGTAATTTATCTTCAACTACCATCTCACCCCAACAATTGTTATCTCTGATAACATCATTAACAGTAACTGTATATGTACCTGGCTCTAATGCTAAAGTAGCACCATTTTGATCACCAGTGTAACCTTCAATATAAACTTCATATCCGTTGAAGTAACATCCGTAAGGACCTCCTTCTAAGAACATGTCAGCAGAAATAAATGCTTCACAATCTTCATTTAAAGAAACATTCACTAAATCGTTACAAGCTAAAGAAGTAACAACTTGATCAGAAGGGAACTCATTAATAGTTACACACCAATCACAAGAAGCAGTGTTACCAGCAAAGTCGATTGCACTGAATTCAAAACAGTGAACGCCAATAGGTAAAGCTTCTCCTGAAGCGAATTCATTTAATCCTGGCATCATTGGAGGCTCTGGAGCTACAACTTCACCAGTGAATGAGAAGAATGCATCAATTGCATTAAATCCAAAATCAGCAAAGTATCCACTTCCACATTGTACAGAACACAAGTATGTGTTAGTTCCATCAGAAGTAATACCATTACACATTGGACCATTCCAAGAAACTGCACCACCTGTTGTTACAACTTCCATGTATAAACCTGGAGCAGCGTCAGTAACTAAGTATGGATCACCTGATGGTGTAAATACTGGAATACAAGCTTCTTCTCCTGGGTTTGTTGCAAACATAGTCACATCAACTAATCCTGACGTTGCAACTGGAGTTGCTGTCAAGATACAAGGCATTGGAGATTGTGCAGCTTGAGCGCCAGCTGGAGCCTCATAGAAATTAACAGTAGCCATTGTTTGACCCCATGCTGTGTTATCAAAGATGAAACATCCTTCATTGATTTGAACATCAGCACCAGTAGGGAAACCTGAAATATCAAATTCTTGAACCTGAGAAGTTTGGAAACCTCCACATGATAGTGTAGATCCTTGACCAGGACAGTTACCAATAGAACCAAATGTTCCAGTAATTTCCTGCTCTCCCGTAGGACAGTTATCAGATACAAGTACTTCGTAATCATATATTTGCTCACACTCTCCACCTTGAAGGTTGAATGTGAAATCACCTGGACAAGTTAATACTGGAGGTTCTGTATCTTCTACAGTAACCTTAACTTCACAATTTATTGGGAAGTCCATACCTTGACCAGATCCTGTACCAGTAATATTAACACAAGTCGTTCCAACTGGGTAGGTTGCAGGACCGTTAGCTAAACCAGTAACAGAGTTTAAGAAATCAACACAAGATGTTGGAATATCAACTGTACCTTGCACTGTAGCAGGGTTACAGAAGTTATCAACATCTGGGTCATCTTCTAATTGCATATTAATAACACCATCTGCAGCGAAAGCGTTAAAAGTTCCAACTGGTATACAGAATGTAGTTGTTGAAGCTTGGCAATCAGGCGCTTGAACAGGGATAATAAACCCTAAGCTCACACCTTCAGCAGTAACTTCTGGCATTTCAGTTGCAAAACCGAAGTCACCAACTACTTCTACATCAATACAAACTTCTGAAACACAAGTTGCAGAAGCAGGAACTTGAACTACACCAGGAATAGTAAATGGTGTAACTATAAGACCAGCTGCATTATAATTAAGCGGCGTTGCCGCACCTTGCGCAGACACAAAGTCACCTGCACTTGGAATTATTACGCAATCAGGGTTTCCTAATATTGGATCTGGAATTGTAACGACAGCTTCACATACTCCAGGATCAGTACCTGCAGTTATGTCATCAGGACACTCTAAAGCACATCCTACACACACAGTAGAGAATGAACCCATAAAGTCTCCTACTTGATTTGTACCAGCGTCAGGCATAGTACAATCAATTCCACCGTCACCAAAGCCAGCAGTAAGATCGTTGTCTAAAGCTCCAGAAACAGCTAATGTTATAAACTGGAAATTTTGTTGGTCACAGCCGTTAGCTGAACCATCTTCAGTTGATTCAACTGAAACAGAAGCATCACCAGTCCAAGCATCACCAAAACTTTCGTAACCGTAAAGTTCAATAGTGTTGCCATCAGTAACACAAGCGTCAACAGTTCCGTTGTCCACCCATCCACCACCTGGCGTTGATACAGCACATGGAACTGCAGTACCTCCAAATTGATTAGAGTTTACTCCAGCCACAGTTGTACCTGCAGTAGCATCCCATAACATCCATCCGTTCTCACCAGTGAAAACAGCATCACCCATAGTGATGGTCACTTGTGTTTGACCTACAGGACACTGCGCAGACGCAGAGTAAGTCATCATGGTCATCATAAAGATGCATGGAATTAGTTTAGTAAATAAATTATAAATCTTTTTCATAATAAGATAAGATTGAGTTTGTTATAATCGAATTTTCAAAAATTAAGAAATTGAGTAATCATTTTTATTTAAGACGTCCAACATAACCCGCTACAATCCCCTCAGAATCAATAAGATTTTGAGTAGAATCTGTGTAACGCGCTACTTGAAGAGCCATAGCACTTTGACCTTTATATAATGCAGTGTTAACATCGTCGTCTTTTTCAACTAATGCATCAATGGTCGTTTTAAGAAATGTGAATCTTGCCGTGTTCTTAGCTTCATCAATTGGATCAATATCCGTGTTTTGAAGCTCCCTACGAACATCTCTAAGTTCTGATTCTAAAATCTGAGCAGCTTCCTCTTCACTAACTGAAACTTCAGCTTTTAAAGTGATAGAGTAATTAGCATCAGCAGCAGTACCAGCTTCAGCACGTGAAGTTGATAATTGAGCAGTAGCATCAGTAGACATTCCTAAGAAAAAGAGAGCAAAAATGAAAGACACTGAGAGAGCCTTAAGTCCTCTAAGCGCAATTTTTGTAGAATAAACGTTGTACGTCTTTTTCATGAGATTGAGTTTAAATAAATTTTTAATAATCAAATAATACTAATATATAGGCGCCGACAATTATGCCGAAACCTCGGTTTTACCTTTTAATCTATATTATTTGGAGACTTTTGTGATTTCGTCTTTTTCGCAAAAGAACTCCTATAAACAAATACAATAAATATTATAGTCTGCTATTAACAAACTATTAATCTGTACAAAGATACCTTTTCAATTCAGGGATTTAATACCACCACGTTGGTATATTTCATATAACATATTTGTATAATATGTAAATCCCATGTAATAAACACTTTGCTCAAATTAATATTTTATTTATTTATCGTTGATTTTATCTTCCATTACAGCCTTTTCAGCCATACTATTTCCTGCACCTCCTATATCAAACCTTACTGTTAATTCGTGAGAACCATTATTATATCTTTGGAATTCATTACGACTAGCACCATATGAATATGTAAAATTCATTGTGTTGATGCTTGTTCCTATAATAAATCCTAGATTTTCATGTGCTCCTACCGTATAAGTGATTCCACCTCGTAGTTTATCATCTAAGAACCTAGCTAACAAATTAATATCAGCATGGAAATCGACATTCATTAGTTTTTTTACCATAATTGACGGTTCCAATACTAAATCAGAATCAAGATTGTCCAACATATAGCCTAAAGACAATAAATAGCCAATTTCTCTTTCAGATGTACTGGTCCCATTATCAATGCGAGAACTCACTAGAGAAGGAAGAGCCAAACCATAAGTTAGTTTTCCATTATATAATCCATATACTCCAAAAGAAACATCAAAGAAGTTTGTTCCAGTTATTCCATCATTTACTCTCGGATCAGGATCTAGCAAAGGATCGCCAAACACATCAGCTGATAATCCATGCTGTATATATTCTGCTGAAAGTCCAAATCCAATTTTATTTGTTGGTGTATCAATAGTGTATGATACTGATCCTTGAAGTTTGGTTGTTTTTAAATCACCATTAGTATCTGTTAATAACATACCACCTAAGCCAAGTCGATCAGCAATAGGTCCATCATAACTTAATATTAATGATTTCGGTGATCCTTCATGAGTTGCCCATGTATTTTTATATGATACTAAAAGACTGTGATTGCTGTCATAGCCAGTAGCACCCGGATTTACAATAACAGGATTCATGAATGCAACTCCTGAAATATAGCGTTCGTCGAAATATCTCTTATTATTTTGAGCTGTTAAACTTACTGTCGCAAATATTAGAAACAGAAATATATTTAAGTTTTTCATTGGATACTTTCTAGAATTTATAAATGTAGATGTATTCATAATATTAATCTCTTAGTAAGGTTACTGTTCCTTTATAAGTATTTGAATTGGCTCTTAATACCCAATAATAGGCTCCTTCAGGTAATTCAACACCTTCCATATCTATCCCATTCCAATCATTACCATAACTGCTGGTTTCAAATACAAGTCGACTCCATCTATCAAAAATCGCTACTGCTTCACCATCTGAGCATGTTATAGCAAACACATCATTGGCTCCGTCCCCATTTGGCGTTATAACTCTTCTTCCTAAGTAACAATCAGAATCTGTGCAATCTGTCAACAGATCAATTGTTATTGAAGATTCACAACCATTATTATCTTGAACGTCAAGTGTATACATGCCAACACTTAAGTTTTCATTATTAGGGCCTGGAATTGGTTCGCTTGATTCAGGTGTCCAGTTATATACATAACCACCTACTCCCCCTGAAACAGCAACTGAAATAGATCCATCACTTTGACCTTCAGATGGACATTCTTTTGAATCTTCTTCTAATAACAACGGAGCAGGTGCTGAAATCTCAATAGCAGAATCTACATTATCTGTACTTCCATTGCTATCTGTCAATAAAACTTCATAACTACCAGCACATAATTCTTCTATACTAAAAACTCCTTCATTATCGAAAGTATATGTAAAATCAATGGCTGATTCATTTGTTAAAACAATTGTAAATGGCGCAGCTCCTGAGATGACACCAGAAATAATCCCCATACAATCACCCTCAGAACAAGGTGTTGCAAAACCTCCCCATGGCTGATCTACTGGATTTAGAGAAATTGAAGCTACATCATTGCCACCAGGCCCAGGTAGTTCTACTGCGACACTGATGCTACATCCTGCAGCATCTAGTATAATTATAGTATAATCGCCAGGCGTAGCTCCTGTGATATCTTCAGTAGTCGCTTCAAGATTACCATCTAGGATATACTGAAAACTATATGGAGGAATACCGCCCTCTGGTTGTATATCGATAGTTCCTGTTTCTTTATCTATTTCAAGAACTGTTACATTTAATGCATTACTAGATACGCCTATTGTAAAAGTTTCTGTGTCCGAGCTTCCTGTAAAACTATCGGTAAAAGTGATGGTATGTGTTCCTTGAGGGAAATCACCAGTCAAACTTCCATTACTATTAACAGTTAGATTACAAACAACAGGCGCACCGCCGCTAAAAGATACTTGGCAAGTTGCATCGCCACAACCTCCCATAATTGTAAAAGTTGCTTGTCCTTCCATTCCTGTACATGCTGCAGGCAATATGTCAACTGAAGATATTTCAATAGCTGAAGCTGCATCCTGTATTATCGTCAACGGTAATTCAACCATATTATTCGTATCATCAGTAACTGTAACCGTATAATTGCCAGCTGGATATTCTGTTGTTGGTGAATATGACATAGGCGTACCATTTGGCAATGAAGCTACAGTAATACTATATGGAGGACATCCACCACTCGGTGAAACATCGAAAGTACCGCCTGGGCCGTTACATTCTGCATTCGTCACATTAGAAATTTGTGCCATTAGATCTGGCACAGATTGTAAGACTGTTACTGTAATAGTCTCTGAACAAGTTGCGTCTGCTGCATCTTGACATGTTATTTCATACGTACCGGCAGGTACATTTATAAAAGCATTTTCAGTAGTAGAAAAAGTCAAAGAAGGGTTACTTGATACATTATATGAACCAGACCCTCCTGAGCAAGTCACTAAAATTCTTCCATCAGGACCACATGAAGCAGAAAAAATGGTCTGTGTTATAGTAATTACGCATTCTTCACTTTGTACAGTAAACATTTCTGTCTCTGTACATCCTCTGCTATCAGTGGCTGTAACGGTGTAAGTTCCTGGTGCTACATTATTAAGATCAGCAATGGCTGGATCATAAGTGATATTAATACCTCCATTACCTCCTGTTGCACTTGCAGTAACTACCATATCGGATACATTGACTGTCAATACAATTGGATCAGGTTCTGCTATAATATAAGGACCACAAACTTCTGTTTCACCTATATCATCAGTGATAGTTGCAATATAGTTACCTGCTGTTTGCCCTACTAAAAGTGTATTAGATGAAAAGTCATCTTGAGTTTCACCAGATGCCCACACGATATCATAAGGCGCTGTGCCACCCATAACAACGACATTTATAGCACCACTTGCCTCTCCATTACATCTAACATCTGTAATTGTTGCTGAGCAATCTAATACACAAGCTATAGTAACACTTCCATCAACGAGATTGACATCAGCTGGATTTAATGAAGTAAAGGTATTATCAGTAATTTCAATTTCTCTACCTGGTTCTCCAATAAAGTTTATTGGTGTTGCGTCCTCACAATCTCCAAGCACGTCGAAGCAAACTGAATAAATTACAGTACCGTCTGGTTCAGATCTTCCTGTCCCTAAGCTGTGTGTCCAAACATATCTTAATCTGTCAGCACCAGCAAGGTTAAACGAAGATGCATATTCGCTGTTAACTGTTTCAACTCTGTTATATGCTAAAACAGTAGAATCCCATTGCATAGTGAATTGCATTCCTGCTATATCAATGAAATTATCTGTAGTAAAATCGACACAAACTTCTGATTCTGAACCATTTATAACTATATCTTCTGCAATTACACTAAATAATTCTCTTGGTTCATCAGCAATTGAAATGATTCCTTGAATCGCTACTACAGGTTTTACTCCTACTGGAGCTGGACTTGATGCTTGAAGCGGTACAACCCCGTCAAAAGGCTTTATAATCGTGCTCTGACCTGCTGAACCAACTACATCAAAGCATATTTCAAATATTGTTGTCCCATCATCAAGTGTGACAGGCGTTTCACCAGTACTGTCAAACCAGAAGAATCCAATAGATCCATTGGCAGCTTCTGTAGTATTAAATGTTCCTGCATTCAAACCTGGCAGCCCAAAATTTTGAAGTCCAGTATACATCAGAATCGCAGGATCCCACATGACACTACCTTGTAATGTCTCCATTGTATCAAAGTTATTGACAGTCAATGGAATACAAATTGAGGCACCTGGTTCTACTTCGTCATTTGTGAATACAAGTTCAACTCCCATCGTTGGATCTACACACCCAGCACCCGGTATCATAACTGGTAATTCGTTCCAAACCGCACCGATATTGTTAAAGTTTTGATCACTTACTTCAATTGGTACAGAAGGAAGATCCATAAGTGCTATGGTCGTTTCGTCGCATTCTAAACCAACGATATTGAATCTCATTGTAAATAATAAATGATCATCTGGTAAACTTTGAGGTGCGCCTCCAAAAAACCATGATAACCTTAACCTTCCCTTAATTCCTTGGGAAGTTTCATTCGGCAATGTAAATGCTGTTTGGTTTAAATCTGGCAAGTCAGTTGATAAATTTAAAACCGTATCAATTTCCATGACTAAGGAATCCCAAACAACAGCGAATTGAGCACCAAATAGCTGATCAAAATCAGAAACCCTGACATCGACATCAAATTGTCCTCCTAATTCAGGACTGTTTGCAGCTGAAAAATCTACCTGCAATTGCGCTTGTGCGCTGAAGTTATTTAAAAAGAAAAAAACTAAAAATGTATAGAAACTGTACCTCTTAATCATGACCAGAGTTTTAAGTAATGTGCAAAGTTAATAATATATACCTGTATTGGGCTTTAAAAACTATTAAATTGACAGAGTTTGCAAAAATAAGGTTAATTGTCAATGCATACCTAATTTTATGCAGCAAAAACTACATTTTTATTCAATATTATACTTAATCTAACCAATTAGATACCAGTGCATTTAAATATTACAATAAATATATATATAAATATCTGGATGCTGGCTTACAAAATCCTATCTTAAAGACGATAAACCGAGGTAATATTGGTTCAATTTGTTTGAATACCAATCAATATATTATTTCTTAAACTTTGCTTTTAATGCTTACAGTAGTTAAACGTCAATTTGAGGAAACTCGCTGTTTAATTCCCTATAAATAAATTTTGAGAAATATAAGGCATGGAATCATGGATATCTTCTATTTTTGCATTCTCAATATAATAATTGAATTCATGAGTAAGCTATCACACTATATCCTATTAACGGCCTGCATTTGTATATTTTCTTGCCAAAATGACAATAATACATCTGATTCAACAGATTCTAACACGCCAAAATCAGGTTTTGAAATAATTGAATCATCAACAAGTGGACTTACATTTGAAAACACCTTGGTTGATGACCCAATGTCTGATAAAAATGTTCTTTCATACCAACATTACTTTAATGGAGCAGGTGTTGGTGTAGCCGATTTTAATCAAGATGGGCTTCAAGATGTTTTTTTTGCGGGAAATGAGGTACCCAATAGGCTTTATATCAACAAAGGGTCTTTTAAATTTGAAGAACTTCCGGCATCTTCCGGCATAAATATTGGCAAAACTTGGGCATCGGGAGTTTCAATTGTTGATATAAATGCTGATGGATTTCCAGACATCTATGTTTGCCAACAAGGCCCTTATCCTGCAGACAAAAGAAAGAACTTATTTTATATAAATAATGGTGACCTGACATTTACAGAAAGGGCATCTGAAATGGGTCTAGACGATGACAATTATTCTACTCAAGCCTGTTTTATTGATTATGACAAAGATGGCGATTTAGATTGCTATGTGATGAACGAATCAAAATATGCGGGAGTAATTTTAAAGACAGTGTATGATGAGTTGAAGGATGAGGGAAATATGCGAAGAGCGAGTGGAAAATTGTTCAGGAATAATGGTAATTTAAAATTTACGGATGTTACCAAAGAGTCAGGTGTACTTAACTACGGATATGGCTTAGGGTTAGCTGTATCAGATTTTAATGGAGATAATTGGCCAGATATATATGTTGCTAATGATTATACTGTGCCAGACTTTATGTATATAAATCAAAAAGATGGTACGTTTAAGGAATCAATAAAAGATTATACTAGGCAAATTTCATATTTCGCTATGGGCTGTGATGTGGCTGACATTAACAACGATGGTCTTGTTGACATAGGCGTAGTTGATATGGCAGCGGAAGATCACGAAAGAGACAAGACCCTTATGGCCGGCATGGATGTTGAAGCTTTTCACTACTACTTCAATCAAAGGAAATACCAATTACAATATATGTTTAATAGCCTTCAATTAAACAATGGCAATAACACATTTTCAAATATTGCTGCCCTTGCAGGGGTTTTAAAATCTGATTGGAGTTGGTCAGCAATATTCAGTGATTTTAATTTGGACTCTCATAAAGATTATTACGTAAGTAACGGTTTCAGAAGATACTCTCGGGATAATGATTTCAGAAATCTTTTAGCTGAAGTTCGTGACAAAAACAACGGTACTGTTCCACTTTCAAAAAGAAAGGAACTTTATGAGCTTATGCCAGAAATAAAATTAAAAAACAAGCTTTACATCAATGATGGAAATTTATACTTTGATGATAAAAACAAATCATTTACACACCCCAATTTAGAGACTTATTCATATGGTGTAGCTCAAGCAGATTTTGATAACGACGGTGACATAGATCTGATAATGAATAATATTGATCAACCAGTTTTGCTGTTAAAAAACAATGCGCGAGAAAACTTAAGAAATAATTTTTTAAAGATAACTCTAAATGAGCCGGATGCTTCGAAAAAATATAATTCCAAAATATCGATCCACTATAACGGTAAGCAACAAATGCAGGAATATTACTTTATCAGAGGATATGAATCAACTATGCAAGAATGTTTATTTTTTGGATTAGGAGATGTTAGTAAAATTGATAAATTACAAATTATATGGCCTGACGGAAATGTTCAATTATTAGAAAACATTGACGCCAACCAGACGCTCGATATATCTTATAAAAAAGAAAAAAACAAACCTATTGCCAACCAAGTAAATACAGTTTTTCAGCAATTAGAAGCAAAAGACAAAGGAATAGATTTTAACCACAAGGAAAATACATTTGACGATTTTCAAAAAGAAATATTATTACCCCAAAAGCAATCAGCTTTTGGTCCTGCTTTAGCCAAAGGAGACATCAACAACGATGGACTTGAAGACCTCTATTTTGGAGGTGCAAAGGGACAAGCAGGAACTTTATACACTCAAAACAAAAATGGCTCATTTAAAAAGCACAGCAGTCAACCTTGGCAGAATGAATTTATGAGTGAAGATGTAGATGCTGTCTTTATAGATGCCAACAATGATGAGCATAAAGATTTAATAATATTGTCAGGAGGAAGTGGAGATTTTGTTGGAGAAGAAAGTTTATTGGCTGATCGGTTCTATGCAAATAATGGTAAAGGTGAGTTTTTTAGAATAGCTAACGTTTTACCGACATCTTATACTGCTTCATATAGTATAATTGCAAAAAATATAGATGAAGATCCAGAAGAAGAACTTATAATTATTGGTGCTGCAAAACCAGGAAAATATCCTCAAAAAGAAACTACAGTTATCTACGACTACCAGGAAAAGGCTTATACAGATGTAACCGAAACGTTAATACCTAGTTTAAACGATCAAAATGGTTTAATTAGAGATGCGATATGGATTGATGTTAATGGTGATAATGAAAAAGAATTGCTGACAGTTGGGGAATGGCAAAGTCCACAAATATTTCAAAAAGAAAATGGCCAATATGTCAATATATCTTCAGATTGGGGGCTTGACAGCCATAACGGTTGGTGGAGAAGTATAGAAGGTAAGGATTTGGACAATGATGGTGACTTGGATCTTGTCATAGGTAATGTTGGAAAAAACTTTAAGCAGAAGGCTACTGATGACTATCCACTTTATTTATTTTCAAATGATTTTGATGATAACGGCACATTAGATTGTGTTTTAGCAAAACCATACAAAGACAGATTGGTGCCAACTAGAGGCAAGGAATGCAGTACACAGCAAATGCCATTTGTAAGTGAAAAATTTAAAACTTATTCTGAATTTGCTGCAGCTAGTGTGGGTGATATTTATGGTGAAGACAAATTAAACTCAGGAATTAAATTAGAAGTCAATAATTTTTATTCTTATGTTCTTTGGAATGAAGGAGATAAATTTAGGTTTGAAAAACTTCCTCCTTTAGCACAAATATCTCCTGTTAATGATATTGTCTTTTTGGATGTAAATAATGATGATTATTCTGATATTATAATTGTAGGCAATGACTATAATACAGAATATGAAACGCCAAGATTAGATGCTGGGAATGGCCTGTTGTTAATCAATAAAAATGGAGAAGGTTTTGATAGTCAAACAATATCATCATCTGGTATATTTTGCCCTGGCGATGCGAAAAGAATGGTTGTCGTAGAAAACAATTCGAATAAAATGATTGTAGTTGCAAACAACAATTCTACGCCAAACTTATTGGTATTAAAATAAAAAAAGGACGCTTTTTCAAGCACCCCTTTTTTTTCTTTAAATATGCCCATTCAAAGATTATTCTATTAGTATCATTTTTCTTGTAGAAGAGAAATATTCTGTATCTAATTGGTAGTAATACAAACCATTTCCATTTAAGTCATTATTATTTAATAAGACTGAATTCGTTCCTTTTCTAAAGTTTTTGTTTATAATTTTAACAACTTTTCCATTTGTATCATAAATTGTTAAACTAGCTTGAGAATCATGTGCCAATTCAAATTCAATTGTTGTTACAGAACTGAATGGGTTTGGTACATTTTGAAATAATTTATTCTCATAGTTTTGTGTTTTTCTCCTGATATCAATGTTTAATACATTAAGATTCTGATCGTAAATTTCTGCATTCAGACCATTTGATAAAAGATTAAAAACATCATCATTTAACTTGGTTGTCGATTTTACTGTCACATAGAATAATGCATCATCTTTATTACATTCTATGGATTTTCCTTTAGACCAACTTATTGCTAACTGACCATCACCTATAAAAGTCATGTTTTCAGCAATACCCATTTTACCAGATTCGATATCGATAATTTCAATAGCATGATGGTTAAAGTTCATTGCCAATTGCATACCCATTAACTCTTGATTACTTTCAAAGTAAAATGGAATTAAGTATTCATTTAAGTCATTTAAAGCTAAAATATCATGAGACATCGTAATGCTTTCATCGCTTCTAGTATTAACACTTATATCATCTGAAGTTAAATTAGCTGAACCATTCACATCACCTATTTTTACAGCCACAAAGTCATTGCCCATAACATCGGATTCTAAGTCATAGATGTCAATAGATTCTTTTAATGGCCATGGATTGTGATTATCTGTATAAGTTTGATTTTTATCTATGTACCTCCAACTATTGTTGTTTGGAAGTTCGTCATAAACGCCTAGAATCAATTTTCTTAACTCGATCAAATCAATAGCGGTAATATCTTCACTATTATTTACATCGGAAGCAACAATCTGATAAGGAGATTCGATTGGTTGTAATCCGAGAATATGTCTTTGCATTAATACAAGGTCCAATGTTGTCACACCATTCAAATAATCATCACCACTAATAACACTTACTTGATAATCTTGATAAGACTCATTATTGTGGAAAACAAATTGTCCGTTGATATTGGTATTGTCATATTTCATGGACTTATCAATCATAGATTCTAGTCCAACACTTATTTGTTCAACCTCTTCATTGAATTCTGTTTGTACCATACCAGCAACCATCATACCTGATGTATCAGGGCAAATATTGCCATTATCTTGAATGATAAGCGTTGTAGTACAGAAATCCTGATTACCTTGATTGTCAGTAAACCAAACTTGTAATGTTTGAAGTCCTACATCTTCACAAGTAAACCTCAATGAAGTTTTAGTTTCATCATCTTTATCGAATGAAATATCTACGTCTGACCCACAATTATCTTTGGTACCTAAATCAAAATCATTAGCCCATATTTCTAGATATGGTTCATCATTTGGATTTATTGGTGGTGCCAAGACTGTGGTCAAACCAGTTCTACAATATGGTGTTGGCGCTTTGTTGTCAATAACTGTAACATCAATACTACAAGTACTCACTTCATCACATAGTCCTGTTGCTGACCAAGTTATTGTACTGACTCCAGCCGTTAGTGTTTGATTAACGACATCACCAAAACCTTGAGCGATAATAACACCATTAGAGACGATTTCATAGCTGATTTCAGATTTATCGATTGGCTCATTTAAGCAAAGATCAAAAGCATCTGGAGCATCAAAGTTGACAAGCTTATCACAAGTAATGTTGGAAACTCCCATGGTTGTATCAACTTCACAATTGGTCAAGTCTGGGCCATCTCCACTAGAAACTTTTATAACTTGATTTCTTGACCATATGCCATTTCCTGGATTCGTATTAGCATCATAGACACAGAAGTTAATTACAGTCCATGTTCTAATTACTTTTATACAATAACCTGAGACATCTTCAAAGATTCTATCCTTATAAGATGAAGATAGATGTCCACAAATATTGGCTTCATTTACTGGTACACCATTATATAAAACAGCATCATCCAGATTAGAAGAATAGTTTGAACAAGTCGCGTCATTTCTATCTTGAGGCCAATTAAAACTATTAATATTAAATACTAAGTCACTTGTTATATTAAACGTCTGTTCGCATTCCGTTAATTCAGTAGTTTGTCCTGGAAGATCCACAAACCACTTTCGTATTATCGTTCCATGACCACAGATATCATTAATTGATCCTGAATCTTCAAATCTTAATTCACTTGATCCACAAACGCCATCAATAATGGGCATTCCTGAAATCATCGGATCCATTTCATCCAACTCATTACAATCCAAATTAATAGTATCCTGAGGACATGATTCAATTTGAATTCCAGTTTTATCTTGTACAACTACGCTGATGACACAAGTATTGGTTCTAAAGCCTTCATCAGTTACCCTTAAAGTTACAGGAATGGTTAAACCAGCTTCTTGACAACAAAACTGAACATAATCTCCAAATTCTAAGTCGTTACCTTCAGATTCTGGTAAATCGGCACAATAGGTTGTATCTTTTTTAATAGCCAACTGTACGGGACCGCCACATTCGTCATATGAGCCATCATCAACAGCTGCTGCATACAGTCTACCCCAACCATTATCCGCAAGAGAGATCACGGTAAATTGATCACAAACAGGAATTGGTTTTTTATCGTCTTCAACAATAATTCTAAATGTTTTTTCCTCAGAATTCCCGCAATCATCCGTCAGCACATATTTAATGGTATTGAATCCACTTATTAATCCCGAGGCTCTGAATTTATCATTTCCAATATTTATAGCTTTTATAAATTCCTTCACAGGATTATGAGGATCTGATTCCAAGCCAGGTAAATAATATACTTCTATTGTTAAGTTTGATAAGTCTGAACAATCTGAAAGGTTAGTTATTCTTGTCTGATCAGCCGTATCTAAAGGCATAAAATCAACAACTGCCTTACAATCATGATCAGTGTAAAATATTATATCATTATCTGGAACATCGAATGAAGGCGCAGTATCATCTTCTACTTTTATAGTTTGATAACTTTGCGCATATTCTCCGACACACCAATCTAATGCTGTCCATCTTCTTAAAATCTTAATTGTATTAATGCCGCATAAATTGAAAGTGTCATCAGAAAATGTCACATTAATTTTACATAAATTATTTTCGCCAGCTAACGGATACCCATCGAGGGTAGGTTGTCCAATATTTTCTGGGCTTAAATCTAATTGACCATCTGTAATTATTTGAGGATCGCTACAATTAAAATAAACATTTGGTGGAAATATAATATCTGACAATTCTTTTTTCATGAAAAAGATTGAGAAGTCACATAAGTCCGTCGTTAATCCTGCATTGTCTCTTGTAAAGTATTCAATATCTCGTTGTGCTGTCAAATCATCAATACATTCTATAGCAGTTGATTCATCTTTATTTATAACAACTTCAACATCTGGATCACAATTGTCTTCTTGTTGGAATGTAAAAAATGAGATGGTGTTAATATCAACACATATCCCATCTGCAATTGCTGCTGCATTTGCAGGTGTATTTTCTATTACTAAAGTAATTTCATCTCCGAGATTTGTATCTAAAGCTTGAACGCCTTGAATTTCTCCTGTATAAATTGAAGGATCGACTGGGTCTTCTGTAAAATCATATTGATCGCCGCTTGATAAAATAAGTCCAGTTCCTGATCCAGTCAGAGGATCGCTTACATTTAAAAAGTTAATAACTTCCCACTGCTCACTTGTTCCTGATCCAGTTAATGGCGATAAAATCAAACTTAAAGTACCTGGATTGCCATCGACATCCATTGGACTGACACCACTACAATATGTTATTAAACCTTCAGAATCGAACAGGCCAGACAGATCTTTTGAGCAATCTACTGTAAAATCATCAATACAAGTTACAGAAGGAGGCAATTTATCCTCTACTGTAAACCATCCCCAACATGATATTTCAGTTCCATTGTCATCTAAAAATGACACACTGGCCTTATATAAAGGGCCTATGTAAGAACCATCAATGACTGGGTGATTAATATCTCCTGACATATCAACTGTAGATTGGTCAAGGATAATATCATTTTGCGTCATCAAAGTAACGGTGTAGTCACAGCCGTCTCTTTCATCCTCTAAAATGATATCGGGGGTCATTTCCGCGAAACATCTGTAATCTAATGATATTTGAATGTTATCATTACATCCCAATGATTCTGGACATTGTGCACTAATTTCTACTACCCCTAACAAACAGATTAAGCCCACAAAGAATGAAGATTTGAGAGCGTTTGCTTGTTTCAAACAAGATGATTTAAAAATAACCATAAGTAAATCGGTTTCTGGCCTAGGCCAAAGTTAAATTTGGATTAAATTATATATGTGTTCAGAATATTTTTTGGTGGGGGGCACCAATAAAATCGGATAAATCCTTTTATACTAGTTGATTCTCAAGAGCAAATTTTATTAAGTTTATGGTGTTACGCACACCTAATTTTCTCATAATATTTTTTCTATGAACGCCAACAGTTTGGTCGCTAATGAATAATTCCTTAGCGATTTCTTTATTGTTTTTAGCTTGTGTTATCAACTCAAGCACTTCGTGTTCTCTTGTCGTCAATTTTTGTTTGATAACAAAACGATCTTCGTAATTTGATTTCTTGTTTCCTAGAAGTCTTTTCCCATTAGGTGGGGTTATATGAAGTCCAGGAGCCAAATATGTATTTCCTGATAGAACTTCTTCAAGGCCTTTTAAAAGATCTTCAGTTTCATTTGATTTTAAAATATATCCATCAGCACCTGATTTTAGAGCTTGGCCGACAAATTTATAATCTCCATAAGAAGTTAAAACCAATATTTTAACGTCGCGAAATTGCTTTCTAATTTTTGGAATTAACTCTAAACCATCCTCATCAGGAAGATTTAAATCCATAATAATTAAATTTGTCTGAAGGTTTTTATGTAAAAAAAGTAAAAGTCCTTCTGCAGTATTCTCTTCTCCTACAACATTGATATTCAATGGATTAACCTCTCGAAAGTAAGCTTTCAAGCCTGCCAAAAAGATGGTTTGTACATCCACTAATACACTATTTACTGCTGACATCTAATTAAATTATTAATAAATATAAAACTGTTTCTACACCAAAACTGGTATATATTCAAGGGTCAGGATGCAAAACTAGTGCCAAATTTTGCCATTAAGGCCGATAAAAATCGAAAATTATTGATTTCGACTATAATATAGATTTTGAATCTATGACTTGTGTAGTCTCGGCATCTGACACAGCATAAACGAAACCAGGCTGAATGGCATAACCACCATATTCGCCATTTTTATTTATGGCAATCAAACCTACTTGTAGGTCATTGATATCATATTTCTTCTTTATTCTTAACAAAGCTTCTTTGCAAGCTGAATCTGGACTGTGACCTTGTCTCATTAATTCAACGACTAGAAAGGTACTGCAAGATTTTAATATCACTTCGCCGAGTCCTGTTGCAGTAGCAGCACCGACCTCATTGTCTACATATAATCCAGATCCAATAATTGGAGAGTCTCCTACTCTGCCGGGCGTTTTGAATTGCAAGCCACTTGTTGAGCATGCGCCACTCAGATCACCTGATTTGTTTTTTACTATCATACCGATGGTATCATGCCTTTCAATATTTATTTCTGGTTTGTAAATGGCTTTTTTCTTCCATTTCTCATAAGCAGTTCGAGAAACATCAGTTAATAGGTCTGTTTCTTCAAACCCTTGTTCTCGTGCAAATCTATTGGCTCCTTCTCCTGATAAAATAACGTGAGGAGAATTATCCATGACCTTACGAGCTACCGAGACGGCATTGATTATATTCTTTAGGTATGTTACAGATCCAGCATTTCCATTCTTATCCATTATACAAGCATCCAGCGTCACTTCCCCTGAATTATCGGGCATGCCCCCATATCCTACAGACGTATCATTAGGATCTTCTTCTACGGAGTTTACACCTTTCTCAATAGCATCTAATAATGCAGAATCGTTTTTCAATAAATGTTGTTGTGCAATTGTATTGGCGTTTGTGTTTGCCCAAGTGCTGATTATTAATGGTTCTGATGTAGACTGAACTGTGGGTTTATCATCACAAGATAAGAGTAATGGTGTTCCGAGTAAAGCAGGGAAGTATTTATTAAATTTTCTTCTATTTAACATACCGATTATTATATTAATAATCTAAGTAACAAGAAATCAATAGAAAAGAAAGGTTATTCCTTAATTAATTTAAGAATATTGTATTGTTCGCCAGAGTTAATATAGACATTATATAAACCTCTTGGCCATGCAGGATTTAAATGAATTGGAATGAAATTATTTCCAGCGTAAGCCAGTTTTTCAACCGTCTTCATAATTTGTCCGTTTGCATTATAAATTTGGAATGTAATTAACTGCTCTACAGGAACATAAATTTTAACATTCGTTTCTTCGTATGCTGGGTTTGGAAATAAGTCAGCAGCTAAAGGTGACGTTCCAATTTCTGGACCATCAGGAATGTCGCTATGTGGCATTGCGAAGAATAAATTTCTCTGCATGATCGTCAGATCAGTATTTCTCATTAAGATGTCAAACAGTCTGACATTTTTAATTTCATTTCTTTCTCTTTGAGTAAAGGCAGGATCATTTTCAAAATAGAATCTGTCGCCATCTCTCAAGTTTTTAAATTGACTTTCTATTATCGTCATTACCAACTCACCAAAAATAGCGTCATTTAAATGTCTTTCAGCTAACATACCTACCCAAGCATCCACGTTATCAACACTGCCGTAGAGATTTTCTAGGGTTTGAGCTTCTTCAATTGAAGATGTAAAATCATTAAAGCTTTTAACGGTTGGTAATCCAAAATCACTTCTTAATTGGTTGTAGCTTCCTAAACCTCTGTCTCTTCCTCTATAAATATTAATTGAAGCCAAATCAAGTCCGCCGCTTCCAGGCGCACCAAAAAGAAAATTTCTTAAATCGCTGATGACTTTACAATCCAATTCTTGCATTACTTGAGTGCCCATGCCTTTAAAGTAAGCATCGATACCGTCTGATAATATAACTGTTTGAGGATTGAAGTATGCGTCTTTAAGTCTTATAGATCCTTCAATAATTTCTTCTCCTTCATTATCCATTCTTAACAAGTTACTGTTAATCATAGTATGCCCAATTCTGAATGCTGCTGCAGAGAATGCATTCATAATTCCTGGATTCACTTGATCGTTATACCCTCTGTATTCGGGAAGATTAACACCCATTGCAGGTAACCACTCGTTATATAGAATATTTTGAATATATGCGCCCACTAATTTTCTAGCGCGTTGATAAATTCTTTCATCATTCCAATTCGGATGATCAATTGCCAATGTTTCACAAATACGATTATGTTCTCTAACAAAAACAGTATGGAGGCTGATTAATAAAGGGTTTTCGTTGGCTCTGACATCACCAGCAACAAAATATTTAGATAATCGCTTCGTATCATCAGCCATAAATGGCGCATTGGGATCTACATCATCTTGTAAAAGTCCAGATTCCGTATTCCAAGGAAGCAAGTTATCATCTGACACTTTTAACTTACCATCTTCAAAGGTTCTCAACCAATTAGCTCTTTCTGTATCGCTACCATAAATAGCAGAGCCGTCAACAAATGCAGATATATGGTTACTGTATTGTCTTGGATTTCCAGGTTCAAGTCCTGAACCATCCATTTTTTTATTTCTAGAAGAGAAAATAAAGTCAGAAGGAGAAAAATATTGATCATCACTTGGAATATCAAGCAATACTGGCTCAGAATCATCTGATTCTACTAAAGTTATATCGTGATCAATAAATTGTCCAAATACCCAAACGTAATCGCTTAGTTTGAATGAATCAAAAATTTGATCTTGTTGATCAAAAAGACTGTTACTTATTTCTCGTGGAATTGGAAGGTGTGCATCATTTGGTGTAGAAAAACCATCTGCGTAGTTCGGATTAGTAACTCTGAGTATTTGACTATTAGCAGAACCCCAATCGTGATTGGTAAGATTATTTCCTGTACCAGATATTGATCTATTTTCCTGCCCGGAAACATAGACGCTTAAAAGGACAAAAAACAAACTGCCCCAAATCTTTCTTATCATTCTTCCCACTCTTTTTTGCTCAAGGATTTCTTTACAAATGTTGGTTTTCTCTAAATCGTGCCCAAATATATTAAAACGAGACCAAATATTTGAAATAAAATGGAAAGAAATGACGCTAATTAATGATTTAGCGCCTAGAATGAATTTTTTGGATTGGCTAGATAATTGCCATTGAATTGTTAGTAACACCTGATAGAATTTTAGTTAACTACATATTAAATTTTAGTACAATATGTATTATGCTTGTAGTCAAATAATTGCATAATTATTCTCAGGTAACTTAATAGTCATAAAAACTATGCCAAATTCTACACATTTAAATCTGGTGGAATTATTTTGAATTATATCTAAGAAAAAATTAAAGCAAAAAAAATATACAGATTATAAGTATTACTCATATGAAAATCATGTAGTAATTATTCACAATTAAAAACGAGAAATTATAAGCATTTGATTGAGATATAATTCGATAAATATTGGATTTCTAACTAATCCCACCTTATTAAAATGTACCATTTTAGGGTGTATTTTCATTATTACTATGAATAATGGATTTGGGCAAACCCCTATGTCTAATTTAAACGAAATTCCGGTTTTCATTTCTTCGGATACTGCGATCATTGCTTCAAATAATATTATTCCAGGAAGTGTTTCTATTGAATCAGCAATTCAACTCAAATATCCAACAACAATACAAGGATCAAGGTTACTTATTGATTATCAAGGCATTGAGGATTCATTGCTGGTAAAGTTTCGGACATTCACCATTGATTTTAGGTCGAGTCAAGCTGTCTTTGATTCTTTGAAAATAACCAGAGACGAGCGCATCATTCCTATTGAAACCGATTTCAGGCAAGAAACCATAAGAGACAGATTGCTCATTTCTTCAAATAAACTGGAATATACTGGAAGTTTTTCAAGAGGCGTTTCTTTTGGAAATACCCAGGATGTTGTCCTAAATTCAAACTTCAACCTGCAAATGAGGGGTGATTTAGGTAATGGCTTATTTCTTAGGGCTGCCATTTCAGACGAGAACATTCCCATTCAACCAGAAGGCAATACACAAGTTCTTCAAGAATTTGATAAAGTTTTCATGGAAGTAAAGAAGGACAACACCACCATTATTGCAGGAGATTACGAATTACCAAGGCCAGATAGTTATTTTATTAACTATTATAAAAAACTCAAAGGAATATCTGCCAGCAATTCACACGATATCAATAAAAAATGGAAAGTATATAATAAAGGCAGCTTTGCAATCAGCAGGGGAAAATTCCGTCGTCAACAATTAACTGTTACTGATGGAAATCAAGGGCCGTATAAATTACAAGGGCAAGATGGCGAGTTATTTCTGCAAATATTATCCGGAACAGAAAAGGTTTTTGCTGATGGCATCCTTTTAAAAAGAGGAGAAACAGAAGATTACATCGTTGATTATAACAGAGGAGAAATTCGATTTACACCTAACAGGATAATTACAGCCAACCTAAGAATTATAGTTGAGTTTGAATATGCAGTTCAAAGTTATCTCAGATCTTTGTATGCAACAGAAACCAAAATCGTAAGCGAAAACCTAACTTTTGGCATCAACTTTTACAATGAACAAGACAGTAAATCATTAAGTAGTAATATTCAACTGGACAG
>JABDKX010000161.1 GCA_013001975.1 Saprospiraceae bacterium
ACCCGTATCAACCCTTCCTGAGCAATAGAAGCAATTAATTTACCTTCTCGATTAAATATATTACCTCGGCTGAGTGCCCTCGAATTTGAAGCACTTGGACTGTCCATCGCTACCAACAACCAATCATGAATATTAAAATCCCGATGAAACCAAATGGCATGATCTAAGCTGGCTATAAAATATTGCGCATGAGAAACAGATTCTCGATGAGGCAGCAAAGCAGTTCCTAATAAGTTGTAATCCGAAGCAAATGCTAAAATCTCATGATGTGTAGATAATGGCAATGATATATCTTCTTCTGAGCGCATCCACACATGTCGATATGGTGCTATATTTTTTAAATCTTTTGATAACACTTGCTCTACAGGTCTGAATTCTAACGCTTTGGTTAACGATGAAGTTAATCTTTTGTAAAGCTCTGGATAGACATCTTTGATTTCTTCTAATTGTTGCGCATCAGTCAGCAATACTTCAGGAGAAACCACGTTTGGCATGTTGATTTGATGATCCAACCCTTCTTGTCTTAATTGAAACGATGCTGCTGCAATAAATATGGTAACGCCGTTTTGTTTGGCGACTACTCTTCTTGTTGTAAAACTTCCCCCATCTCTAATCTCATCCACTTCATAAATAATGGGAATATCGACATCACCAGGCAGAATAAAATACCCATGTAATGAATGTGCATATCTGTCTTCTGGAACTGTTTTGTAGGCAGCATGAAGAGATTGTCCTAATACTTGGCCTCCAAAAACACGTTTCCACGGTGTTCTGAAATTTTGACCTTCAAACTTATTATCTCCAAGAGGATTTAATGACAGTAAGTCTAATAATTCATCAAGTGATTGCATAATTACTTACGAAGATCTTCTACGTAGTAAGCCAGTTTTACAATTTCTTTTTCTTCAAGAATGCTTTTATAAGGCGTCATTAATCCTTTTCCAAAATAAACTTGAGCGACACTTTCTTCAAGAGGAATTTTAGATTTTGTTAAATCTTTAGCGCCGTTTATTTTCATATTACCTTTAAATCCATGACAAGTTGCGCAATGCATTCGAAACAACTTTTTACCATCTAAGGCTTCCATATCTTTTTTAGAAACACTTGAAATGATCTCTTTTGCTTTGGCAATTTGTTCAGGGGTCATTGAAATCTCTGGCGTTTCTTCAGATTCATCCTCTTTCGTTTCAGCATTCTTAGTGGCTTCTTCTTTTTTTGGTGGAACAACCTTTTCAACTTTCTTTTCTGCTTTTTTGGCCGGTTTTTTAGATTTTTTATCATCTCCGCCACAAGCGATTAATAGAGTAATAAAGCTAAATAAGAGGCAAACATTCAGGATTTTTCCCATTTCTAAATTTTTTGAATCCAAATGTATATTAATAATACTAAAATTCAAACTACATTTGGCAAGCAATTAATTACGCAATTTGACAGTTTCTAAATGAATTACCGTATAAAAAATGGCGATGATAGCATTGAAGTAAGC
Organism: Saprospiraceae bacterium; assembly: GCA_013001975.1. Taxonomy (GTDB): domain Bacteria; phylum Bacteroidota; class Bacteroidia; order Chitinophagales; family Saprospiraceae; genus RFSX01. The sequence continues at coordinate 1,487 of JABDKX010000161.1, forward strand.
CTAGAGTCCGCTAAATCTCTTGATATTTCAAAATCGAAAGATGGTCAAATACATATTTTGAGTAATGACCAATCTTATCATGCTGAAATATTATCCGTCAATACATTTGACAAAAGCATTACACTAATGCTTAATAATCGCAAATATGATTTTCTCATTGAAGACAGCTTAGACCAATTAATAGATAAAATGGGTCTTTCAAAAGTTGATAATTTAATAAGCAAAGAAGTCAAAGCACCTATGCCAGGATTGATACTAGATATCATGGTTGAAAAAGGTCAAACTGTAAAACAAGGAGATTCATTACTGATTCTCGAAGCTATGAAAATGGAAAATGTTATAAAAGCTGAAGCTGATGTAACAATTCAAGATATCAAATTGAAAAAAGGAGATACTGTAGAAAAAAATGAAGTCATCATCGTTTTAGAATAATTGCATCAATTTCTAATTATATGAAAAAAATACTAGTAGCCAACAGAGGTGAGATTGCATTGCGGATAATGAAGACAGCAAGAAAAATGGGCATCAAAACTGTTGCTGTATATTCTGACGTTGACAGACACTCGCCACATGTTAAATATGCAGATGAAGCCATTCACTTAGGTGGCAATGCCTCCTCAGAATCATATCTTGTTATTGATAAAATAATTGCAGCTACTAAAAAATCTGGTGCGGATGCAATTCATCCTGGATATGGTTTTTTAAGTGAAAATGCAGCATTCGCAGAAAGAATACAAGAAGAAAATTTAATTTTCATTGGACCAAATGTTCATGCGATTACAGTAATGGGAAGTAAATTAGCTGCCAAAGAGGCTGTAAAAGGATATGACATTCCTATGGTTCCCGGAATTGATGAAGCCATCGAAGATGTCAATTTAGCCAAAGAAATTGCAAGTAAAATTGGATTTCCTATTCTTATAAAAGCATCTGCTGGAGGAGGGGGAAAAGGCATGAGGGTTGTCAAAAATATTGACGAATTACCAGAACAAATGAATCGTGCCATCAGTGAAGCGCAATCTGCTTTTGGAGATGGATCTGTGTTTATTGAAAAGTATGTTGCATCACCTCGTCATATAGAAATTCAAATTCTCGCGGACACACACGGCAATACCGTTCATCTTTTTGAAAGAGAATGCAGCATTCAAAGAAGACATCAAAAAGTGGTTGAAGAAGCCCCTTCGTCAGTACTGGATACAGCACTTAGAAGTAAGATGGGAGAAGCCGCCATTAAAGTAGCTGAAGCATGTCAATATGTGGGCGCAGGCACTGTTGAATTTCTTTTGGACGAAAACAACAACTTCTACTTCTTAGAAATGAATACCCGTTTACAAGTTGAACATCCGGTGACAGAGCTTATCACTGGAATTGATTTAGTCGAACAACAAATTAATGTAGCTAAAGGGTTACCGCTTTCATTTAAGCAAGAAGATTTAACCATAAATGGACATGCGTTAGAATTAAGAATCTATGCTGAAGATCCACTCAATAATTTTCTACCAAATATCGGTTCGCTTGAAAAATATACGCGCCCAAAAGGTGATGGTATCAGATTGGATGATGGCTATGAAGAGGGCATGGAAATTCCAATCTTCTATGACCCCATGTTAGCGAAATTGATCAGTTACGGAAAAGATCGGAATGCTGCTATCCAAAAAATGAAAGAAGCCATAGCTCAATATCAAATTGAAGGAATTAAAACGACACTAAGTTTTGGTGAATTTGTTTGCAACCATCCTAATTTTATTTCTGGAGATTTTGACACTCATTTTGTACAAAAGTATTTTACACCTGAAGCTTTAAATAAACAAACTGACCATGAAAAAACAATCGCTGCACAATTGGCATTGCGTGTTTATTTGGAAAATGAAAAACAATTGAAAGTAGCCAACAATCAATCTGATGAATGGCTTCAATCAAGAATGCAGTAAACGGAATTACGACATGGAAAAAAAGAAAAATCAACTTGTAGATAAAATCGAAAAAGCCAAATTAGGCGGTGGTGTTGCACGAATTGAAAAACAACATGCTAAAGGGAAGTTAACAGCTCGTGAACGTGTTAATTTACTTCTAGATAATGGATCATTTGAAGAAATAGGTATTTTAGTAACGCATCGAACTAAAGATTTTGGTATGGAAGATCAAATCTTTTATGGTGATGGTGTCGTAACCGGTTATGGAACAATCAATAACAGATTGGTTTACGTTTTTGCTCAAGATTTCACTGTTTTTGGAGGATCATTATCTGAAACACATGCTGAAAAGATTTGTAAGGTCATGGACTTAGCCATGAAGACAGGAGCGCCATTGATCGGATTAAATGATAGTGGTGGTGCAAGAATTCAGGAAGGTGTCAGATCATTAGGAGGATATGCTGATATCTTTTTTAAAAATGTCATGGCTTCAGGTGTTATTCCCCAGATCTCAGCGATAATGGGACCTTGTGCAGGTGGTGCTGTTTATTCTCCAGCAATGACAGATTTCACGATCATGGTAGAAAATACAAGTTATATGTTTGTAACCGGCCCCAACGTTGTCAAAACAGTTACCAATGAAGAAGTAACTTCCGAGGAATTGGGCGGTGCCAGCACCCATTCTACGAAATCTGGTGTTACCCATTTAACAGCTGCACACGATGTAGATTGTATTAACAAAATAAAAAGACTGCTGAGTTACATCCCTCAAAACTGTGAAGAAAAGCCTTCAGACATTCCTTTTGAATTAGGAGAAGAATACAGAGATGTATTGGAAGATATCATTCCGGATAGTGCCAATAAGCCATACGATATGAAAGATGTCATTTCTGGCATCGTGGATGTTGATTCATTTTTTGAAATCCATAAAGACTATGCAGACAACATCATAGTAGGGTTTGCAAGACTTGCAGGTAAAAGTATCGGTATCGTTGCCAATCAACCAATGAGTTTGGCTGGCTGCCTTGATGTAAATAGTTCTAAAAAAGCAGCAAGATTTACACGGTTCTGTGATTGTTTTAATGTCCCTATTTTGGTGCTTGAAGATGTACCCGGTTTCTTGCCTGGGACAGATCAAGAATGGAATGCGATTATTACAAACGGAGCCAAATTGTTATATGCATTAAGTGAAGCTACGGTGCCACGTATTACAGTTATTACAAGAAAAGCTTACGGTGGTGCATACGACGTTATGAATTCTAAACATATTGGAGCAGATTTCAACTTTGCTTGGCCAAGTGCAGAAATTGCTGTCATGGGAGCCAAAGGTGCCAGTGAAATCATTTTCAGACGTGAAATCAAAGCTGCTGACAATCCTGAAGAGAAACTCAAAGAAAAAGAACAAGAATACGCAGAACTGTTTGCTAATCCTTACAGTGCCGCTCAAAGAGGATTCATTGATGAAGTCATTATGCCACGGGATACCAGGCGAAAACTAATTAAAGCATTTAAAGCTTTAGAAAATAAGGTAGCTAAGATCCCTAGGAAGAAGCATGGGAATATTCCTTTGTAATAATGTGAACAATGAAAACAATGTTTGAATTCTACTTCATTACATTTCGTAGAAGAAGCTCTTGAATTTTGAATTTTGAATCAATAAACCGGTTTCCGCTTTGCCATATAAGCTTCGAACGATTCATACAAATCTTTAGACATCAACATCGCTGCATTCCAAGAAGCCATATATTGCATCGCATCTTGAGTTGAATGATCTCTTTTATAGAGCAGCATTTCTTTGATTCCTTGCATCACTAAAGGTGACTTTTCTGAAATCGTCTTTGCCAAATCTCTAACATGATTCAACATAGATTCTTGAGTATCAAATGACTCAGTAACCAATCCGATTTCTTTGGCTTCAGGACCGTTAAACTGTCTCCCTGTAAAGGCCAATTCAGTCATTATTCCTGGATTGATCATATCTGGCATTCTTTGCAAAACACCTATGTCAGCAACTAATCCAAGATCTGTTTCTTTGATTGAAAAGAATGCATCATCTGTACAATATCGCATATCACAAGCTGTGATAATGTTGAGTCCTCCGCCTACACAAGCCTTGTGAACTGCTGCAATAACAGGTTTTCTGCAATCTTCAATAGACGTGATGATCTCTTGGATTTTGATAATAAACTTTCGAATATGTAGTCGTTTTCTAGCTTCACAATTTGAATCTGATCCAGCTGGTACTGACATCAAAGCTTGTAAATCCATTCCTGCACAAAAATGTTTGCCCTCCCCTCTTAGGATTATAGCTCTCGCTTTGTCATTGTTGGATAAGTCATCAAATACTACTTTGAGTTCCTCCCATGCAGGAACATGCAGTGAATTGGCTTTATCTGGCCTATTAAAAATGACTTCTGCGATATAATCTGAAAGTTCAACATTAAAGTACTTGTAACAACATTCCATAATATTCTAAATCTTAATTGCTGATTGCGTTCAAAATGGTAAATTTAGGTTTTAAAACAATAAAAAAGGCAAAGACCTAATATAATTTGTGTCTTTAAAAAATCACAAATGGATACATTATTTTCTGATTTTTCGGAAGTAAGAAAACAAGAGTGGCTTGAAAAAGTAGCAGCTGATTTAAAAGGAAAACCGTTGGATTCTCTGAATTGGGAATTTCAGAAAGACGACTTTCTTTCACCTTTCTTTCATAGTGATGACAATACGCCATCCTATCAACATTATAGGAATAATAATGATTGGATGATTTGCGAAATCATAGAGAAAAATGAAGATGATGTAGTCAATAAAAAAGCATTATCAGCTTTAGAGTCCGGAGCAAGTGCCATCTATATT
>JABDKX010000195.1 GCA_013001975.1 Saprospiraceae bacterium
TCAGAGGAACAAGCAAAACATGTTGCCAATACGTTAGAAGCTGATTTTTTGCACTCAGGTGGCTTGGTTTCAACGCCTATTTATTCTGGACAACAATGGGATGCACCGAATGGTTGGGCGCCTTTGCAATATATGGCAGTTAAAGGGTTGCAAAACTATGGATATGATGAATTGGCGAATATCGTAAAAGAAAGATGGATGAGCCTTAATGAAAAAGTATTTAAAAACACAGGCAAGATGCTAGAAAAATACAATGTCGTCGATACAGAATTGCTTAGTGGTGGGGGAGAGTATCCTGTTCAAGATGGTTTTGGTTGGACAAATGGAGTTTATCTTGCTTTTCAAGATATGTAAGCCAAAAGTTTTTCGTTTTAGTTTTTCCTCTTGTAATGGCCATCAAAAGCCAAAGTCCATTCAGTAGCGCCTTCTTGTTTTTGTTCCCATCTTTGGCGCACACTATCATCAGGAATTTTTGACCAGGTTATTCTATTTTCAACTTTTTTACCGTTGTTATAAGTAACACCTTCTAAGATCATTTTACCATCAATTAAATTCCCTTTTATTAATAACGTTAGACCACTATTGTCAACCCAAAATTGTTCCCATTGTTTTATCGTTGGGTTGTACTTATTTAAACTTGTTCCGCGATACTGATTATTGTTTGTGCGATATGTTTCCTTTATGGCCATGCTATCCAAAATGGGTTCAATAACACTATGACCAGCAATATTTTCTGTCCCGTAAACATATACGGTCCATTCACCGATCCAAAAATCGAAATAGCGAGATGGATTGTTAACTTTTGTATTAAAGAAGTTTTTTTCGTAAAATGTAGCTTCTAAAAACTTTTCATCCCATTTATCTTCTGTTCTCGATCCAACTATGTATTTGTATTGATTCGTATCAATGACCTCCCAATAATCTGTCATTTGCATATCACCATACTGATAGTCGTAATACAAATTTCCTTTTTGATCTGCCGTAACTGTTCCAGTTGTCATTCCACCAAAGACATCATGCTCAATGAATATGACTTGTTTTGAGTTTTGTTCAAATTTTCGTGTGCCTAAATTTCGTTGCCCCCATTTTGTATGTTCCTTATCAATAAATCCAAAACTTTGAACTTGAATCAGCGTGCCATTTAAAGTTGAGGAATATATTTGTTCTTGCTTAAATTCAGCGCCATTGTTCCAGGTGCCTTCTGCTACCCAAGATTTACCAAGAAATGGATTAAAAATGTCTAGTGGGTTTGATTGACTTCTTAAAACAAGAGATGTAAATAGAAATGTTGAAATGAAAAAGGTCTTCAATTTTCTCATAATAGGCTTTCGTTTTATGATTGTAAAGTAATACCTTTTAGTGAATAATGAGCACGCAGTTCTACACTTTTAGATTTCTATAATTTATATTGGCTCAGGATTTTTTGCAAATCTTACCTTCTAAAAATAACTTAATGTAGTTTGCAATTTCTTCTCCTTTATCTTCTTGCAAAAAATGTCCTGCATTTCTAATTGTAATAACAGGTTGATCTTTACAAAAGGGAATGAGATTTAAAAAGAATTTTTCTAATCCGCTAAAGATAAAATCTTTATCCGAAAACATGACCAATGCAGGTTTGGTCCAATTGGATAAAACTTCTCTGGCTTTCAGTAAATGAGGAATGCTTGGATCATCTATTTTTGAAGGAACAAGTATGGGAAATGACTTGGGTCCTGTCTTAAATGTTTTATTTGGAAAAGGAATTTTGTAAGCTTCCAATGTATCTTTACTTAGTTTGTTGAAAGTAAACTTTTGAATGATGCTGGGGACCGGTAAAGATGGATGGTGCTTTGCAAACAGCTGCCACAATTTAAATGCGAAGGGTAGTTTTTTTCCTTTAGGTAGAAACGTATTTAATATAACCACATTGCTGAATTTTTCGGGCATGGCCCCTAATAAACTCAAGCCTAAAAGTCCTCCCCAATCTTGAACTATTAAAGTTATTTTATCGAGATTTAATTTGTCAATAAAGTTGATGAGTGATTGTAGATGAAGTTCAAAAGAATAGTCTGTCCAATTAACCAATTTGTCAGATTTTCCAAATCCAATAAAGTCAGGCGCTATAAATCTGTAATCACCTAAAACAGGAATAAATTTTCGATATAAATAAGACCACGTTGGTTCGCCGTGTAATGCTAAAATAATTTCACCTTCCCCTTCATCAATATAATGCATTTGCATATTGTTGAAATCAACAAAACGTGCTTTATACTTAAAGTCAGTAATAGAGTTGAATGCCGAAAGATCGGTTTTCAGTATTTCCATGAAATTAAAAGCTGGTTTTCAATTATTTATAACGAATAAGCTGTGTAATTAGCTTCCGACAAACAAATATAATATTAAATATAATTGTAATATGTTGATGTAAACTAATCTTGATATATATCGAGCCATAAAGTAGAGATGAAGTTTTTTTAAGGTATTACTGAAAAAAAGATGGTGATTTGTGGTTAATTAGGAAAAATATTATTTCTTTACACCGAGTTTAGAATTTAACGCTTGAATACACACTTGAATGAATTTTTCTGATTAAAAGTGATTTTAGTCTAAGATCGCTATGTAGCCAACAAATTAATTTTTAAACTAAAGTAATATTAGAAACCGATTGATATTCAATTGCAATATTGATATGTCCATCTGTATAATAAAGAGGGTGAAGCAGGTGTGCTTCACAGGTGGCCTCCATTTATTGGGGGTCACTTTTTTTGTAGAATCAGCTTAGAAGTTTGGAAGAAAGGATTAGTTCCAAATGAGGACGACAACCAAAAAAGATAAGACAGTAGCTACGAGTCCGTACATAAAAACATTATAACACCATCTTAGATATTCAAATTTTTTCCCTAATGATTTGCCTAGAAAGAATAAATCTCTTGTGATAGAATTATCCAGAATATCATCATCTGCAACTACTTGTCTTATGTTATCTTCATATTCATCAAAAGACATATTGTAGTAATTTCCAAAGAAAAATAAATTTGATTTCTTTGCTTTGATATCTTCTTTATTTGTTTTTCCTTTCATTGCGATTGGCCTTGTTGACAGTGTCGCAAAAATCATTGAAATTAAACTTGCTGCCGCCAAGATTAAAGTTGGAATCAAAAGGTTTGGATTATCCTCAATTTCTGTTAGCAATAAAGGCAATGCGACAGTAATGATAATGGCATTTACGCTCAACATAATATTGGCCTTATTATCAGCAATTGAACTGAGGTCAATATGATTTCTGAGTGCCGTCTTAAATTGTGTTTGAGCACTTTTGCTTGAACCTATGGTCAGAAACTTTGGTTTTTTACTTTTCTTTTTAGAGTCAATATCCATAGTTAATTTCTTTAGGTTTTTCATTTTTTGCTCATGATATAAACGATTCCCCTCTTCACTTAAATATTTGTGGTTTTTTAGAAATTGAACATTTTTTTTCTTCCAGTCTTTTTTAGAAATGGCATTTTCTGTCAGTGCATTAATTTCTTTTCGAAGGTTTCGATTAATACTTTTATAATCAGTGCTTGCCAATCCACTCAAATCAGCATCTTTCAGTAATAAGCATAATTTTTCATTTCCTTCCCATGTCATTCTTGTAGCGTCGATACACTTTTTGACTTCTTGAATTCTTTGCGAACCATAATTATTTTCAGTGAGAAAGTCATTAGCAAATTGTGCACTGTATGTTTCGTGATCTTCTGGATTTACTAAAAACCCGAGATCATGAAAGTATGCAGCGAGAAGAAGAACTTCGTTTTCTTCTTCACTTAAAGAAGCTTCGCGGGATAAATCTCTAGCTGCCTGAACGACATTTAATGTATGTTCAAGATTATGATAAGTATATTCCTTTGGTAAATTATTAAGGAATTTCTCAGTTACAAATTTTTCTGCTTTTAATACAATGCTAGAATCCATCAACAAATTAATGTTTGACTGTAACCCTCAAGGCTCTTAATCCATCAGCTCCTTGTAGTTTACTCAATGTCAAGTCTTCAATATTGTCCTCAATATAACCTTTATCTAAAAGGTATTCTATAAATTCTAAATATTGTGCTTTGTCACTGTCGCTTAAATAAACGATAGCAACTTTTCCTGCTTGCGTCAACCTCTCATCGGTATCCTTGATGTAAGCTTTATCAATTCGCTTCTTCAAGATTTCATACCTGACATTGTATGCTCCATCTACATCAAATTTTTTCTCATCCATTCTAAATCGGATACTCAATGGATTGTTGTATACAAAAATCAATTCAGCAGTCGTTAATGGCAAGTCAAGTTTTGGTGATATCTTTTCAACTAATCTGGTAACTTCGCAACTATTGACCAATTGCCAAAGCCTAAAATTTTTAAGATCATCTAAAGAAAAATCACCATCTTGAAGTATGGATTGTCCAAGATAAACATTGTATTCAACGCCATCAGTTTTATATTTTTCGAAAAAATGAGGTAAAACTTTTTGCATTTCTGCTTCATCTTTTTCCATGAATTCTGAAATGACAGCATTTAATTTAGTAACTGATTTTTCGAAGTTTTTTCGTTTATGATAGACTATACCCAATTGTGGATCTATAATAGATTCGTATCTTTCAAATGCCTTATTTGATAACTCTTTATGTCTAGATTTTAATCTGAGGAGAATTGGATGAATTTCTTGAGAAATAAGTTTGACAATTCCAGATTCATTAGTCGAAATAAATTCTGTTTTTAAGTCATTTAAAATTTTATTTACTTTCGATGCATAAGATTCCAAGAGGTGAAGTTTCTTCTGTTTTGTCCACTTATCTAATAATGTTCTGAGGCCTTCTAAATTTTCAACTAAATCTTGTTGAATGGCATCATTTCTGATTTTACTAGAATTTACAATATCTGATTGTCCATATAATGGATAAACATCTTTAAAAACAATCGGAGACATCGTCAAATCTTCGACGCCATTTTGTCTTTTGTTATAATACTCTTTGGCAACTTCTTCAAATTTCCAAGCTACACTTGGATGTATAGATGTAAAGTTTTTCTGAATAACGGCTGTAATACGATTGTCTAAATCTTTAGCAAAATTTTCAAAGCTGAGTATGAGCTGTTCGAAAATCGGTTGAAGTTTTGGAACAGATTTGAAGTTAAAAGTATTGGGCTTGCCAGATGATAATTCCAAAATTGAAATTATATTTTGATTTTCATCTAAAAGTGGAGAAAGGACATAGCTTTTTACGCCTTTTTTCAAAAGTAACTTTTCTGCTTCTGAAGGTTTCTCAAGCATCGTAAGATCACTGATGTATAAAACTCTTTTTGCTGTTAGCAAGTGATCGAAAATACCTTTGTCCTCATATTTTTCGTCTTGGATTAATAATTCATCAATAGTACTTTTTTCTGTTACAGTGACATTTGAATCTTTGTAAACAGGATCATCATTAAGTATGAAACCACCAATCTGAACATCTTCTTCTCCAAGATATGATTTTATAAATGTTCCCAATTCATTAAAGTAAACTTCAGGTCTTAAATGAGTATTGAAGCCTAGCCAATTTTTTAAATCAGATAATACTTGAATATCTGTAATGTCATAAAAATTGCCAATGGCAAAGCCCGAAAATTCAAATGTATCAGCTGGTAAATGCTTTAACCATAATTCAAGATCATTTTGATTTTTAAGTAAGAAATTAATCTGTGTTTCTGATAATTCTGGAAGGGGTTTGGTATTATTAACGGTGATAAAGTCAAAACGTAAGTTTATTCTGTAATGCTTTTCAATTTTTGTTTTCTTGTTATAAATTGTCAGTAATTCTGACATTTCATTATCAATATTTTGACCGTATAATGTATTTAAGATATGAATTCCTGCCTGCTGGATGTTTTTCGTAAATCCAACCGCTATCATTTCTTGATCCATTTTTAGCATCAATTCCTCACTATCGAATAATGTTTCAAATGCAGGTGTTTTTACGATAAAGTTTTTCCTGAAAGGTGAAGAGATGTAACTTAATTCATTGTCATACAATAAAGAAGGTATTGCCATGCCAAGCAATGTTTGAAACTCTTGTTGATCTAAAATATCCTCTAAGTTATCCATTTTAGATTCTATATGTTCTTGACTACCTTCAAGCAGAGGCATCAGTGCCATCTTAGTATTTGGACAAGCCATCGGAAATCTGGATCTTATTGCATTAAGGTAGGGTTTCAAGCTGAACTTAACTGAGTATGGTATTTTCATACTATTCTCAAGCAATTGCTGAATGTCTTTCAAACGAACAAACGAATAGTCATCTGTTTTGATATTCTTTTTATCTGCTGTGACTGGCATAATTATTTTTGTGGTTTTTTGCAAAAGCTTTAATAATGATAAAAGGCAATATTGATACCAATTTAAGGGCAATTGACTGATAATGTGCGATTTGTATACAAAATCAGGTCTCATTGCGACTAATTAATACTTATTAACGCATAATGGGGAGGGAATTGTTCACTTAGAGGACCTGTCAGGTCCTTTTCTACAATACGCGTGTAGTAAGTTAATGATATAGGGGTTTTTGTGATAGGACCTGTCAGGTTCTATTCACTCAGCAGCACATTTAAAATATCAATAGCCGCTTCTGAAATGACCGTTCCAGGACCGAAAATGCCAAGCACGCCAGCATCAAAAAGGAATTGGTAATCTTGAGGGGGGATGACACCGCCAACTATGACAACAATATCATCTTTTTCTTCTTCTTTTAATTTTTGAATGACATCGGGAACCAATGATTTATGTCCAGCAGCTAAAGAAGAGATACCTAAGACATGGACATCATTTTCGATGGCTTGATGAACAGCTTCTTCAGGAGTTTGAAATAAAGGACCTATATCCACATCAAATCCAATGTCGGCAAAACTTGTTGCAATTATTTTTGCGCCGCGATCATGTCCATCTTGACCTAGTTTGGCAATCATGATTCTAGGTCGTCTTCCAAATTTTTCAGCAAATTTATCTGATAATTTCCTTGCTTCCATAAATTCTTTATTATCGGCTATTACCTTTGAGTAAGCGCCTTGGATCGTTCGATTTGTAGCTCTGTATCGTCCGAATTGTTTTTCCATAGCTTCTGAAATCTCACCTAAGGTAGCTCTGTTTCTAGCAGCAACGACAGCCAGTTGTAATAAGTTTCCTTTTCCGGATTTTGCACATTCGAAAAGATCGTTCAATGATTTTTCAACAGCGTCATTATCACGTTCAGATTTTATTTTGTTTATGTTATCTATTTGCTCTGTCCTTACAGCTGTATTATCAACTTCGAGAATATCAATATCAGCTTGGCTATCATTTTTAAAAATATTGACCCCTAATATTTGGTCTTGTCCACTATCAATTCTTGCTTGTTTTTTGGCGGCAGCTTCTTCAATTTTCAATTTCGGTAAACCCAATTCAATCGCTTTTGCCATCCCACCATGCGCTTCTATTTCTTCAATAGTTTGCCATGCCTTTTTTACTAACGCATCTGTTAGGCATTCCACATAGTAAGATCCTCCCCAAGGATCAACCACTTTGGTTATGTCAGGTTCTTTTTGTAAATACTTTTGCGTATCACGTGCAATCTTTGCAGAAAAATCGGTTGGCAATGCCAGTGCTTCATCCAAAGAATTGGTATGCAAAGATTGAGTGCCTCCCAAAACAGCAGCAGCTGCTTCAATAGTCGTTCGTGCAATATTATTAAATGGATCTTGAGCTGTTAAACTCCATCCCGAAGTTTGACAATGTGTTCGTAATGCCATCGACTTGGGATTGCTTGGATTAAATTGCTTAACAATTTTTGCCCATAGCAATCTTCCAGCTCTCAATTTGGCAATTTCCATAAAATGATTCATGCCTATGCCCCAGAAGAACGATAATCTGGGTGCGAAATCGTCTATTGCCAATCCAGCTGCGATACCAGTTTTGATATATTCCAAACCATCAGCTAAAGTAAAGGCCAATTCTAAATCTGCAGGAGCACCAGCTTCATGCATATGGTAGCCGCTGATACTTATGGAATTGAATTTTGGAATGTGTTGAGAAGTATATTTAAATATGTCTCCAATAATTCTCATTGATGCATTGGGAGGATATATGTATGTGTTCCTCACCATAAATTCTTTGAGAATATCATTCTGAATAGTTCCACTTAATTGTGATTGATCAACACCTTGCTCTTTCGCAGCTACGATAAAAAATGCCATTATTGGAATAACAGCACCATTCATTGTCATACTGACAGACATCTTGTCCAATGGAATCTGATCAAACAAGACTTTCATATCTTCTACTGTGTCAATAGCGACTCCAGCCATGCCTACATCACCTTTTACCCGTGGATGATCTGAATCATAGCCTCTGTGTGTCGCTAAATCGAAAGCAACGGAAAGTCCTTTTTGCCCTTGTGCTAAATTTCTTCTGTAGAAAGCATTACTGTCTTTCGCCGTTGAAAAACCAGCATATTGACGTATTGTCCATAGACGACCTGCATACATGGAGCTGTATGGACCTCTTAGATAAGGTGGTATTCCAGCTACAAAATTCAAATGTTCAATATGCTCTACATCTTCCTTGTCATAATTGGCTTTCACTTCGATTTCTTCTGCAGTATCGAAGACAACTTTTTCATTTGTATCATCAATGAGTTTTTGCTTTTTACCAGCATCAACCGCTTGAACAAAGTGATGTGTCAATGCATCAATAAAATAACTACCTGAAGAGGGATCATTTACACGATCCAAATAAGATTCCATTTTTAGTAGGTGCTGAATATTTCTTGTTATTCTACAATTGAAATCAGAGTCCTCATTTGATGATGTTTCATTTCCTTTACTATTATTATAAATGGTATCTACCCCACCAATAACAGCCGCCATTATTTGAAGCGTTAATTTAATTTTGTTTGTGTTGACATCAGTATGATGGGCAGTGGATAGATGACAACAAACTTCTAAATCTGAGATTCCTAAAATGTGTCTTATTGCTCTGGCTTTCGCAATGTTTTGAAAATACTTTTCTCCAATTTCAATGTCAACACAAAGCTTATTTGAGATGCTTTTATTTTCAGATGTTAATCGTGTAAAAGTATATTTAATGCTTTTTAATTCATCAACGATATTTAAATCATCACTGTAAAAAGATCTGCAGTCGATCGCTACTTTTACATTAGGAATTGGATTTAAAACATGTTCTATTTGAGCTATGGCAACATTGGAAATATCAGGACTAATAACAACACTACCTGTAATTTTATTTGGATCAAAACTGGATTCATTTATAAATGAAACAAAAGAATTGATACAATCTGCTAATAAATCTTGATGACAATTCAAATGAACGTCAATCCACTCTAACTGGATGTCCTTTAAACAAATGTTGTAATCTGTATTGTTGTCAATGGTAATATAGATGGCACTTGCTCCGGACTCTAAAGCTGATAATGCTTTTTTATTGACTACATCATCTTCATTTTTCTCTATGATTTCGCAAATCATCCAATCATTATTATTCCTATAATGTTGATAGGAT
>JABDKX010000244.1 GCA_013001975.1 Saprospiraceae bacterium
CGTGGATACATGGATACTTATTTCTCACGTGTATTTAATCCTGTTTGGACTTATCCCGATGGGTTTGTTTGGATGGAAGCTTATCAAGATGAAAGCTTATTTGGTTGTCATATCGCCATGACGCCGACGTGGAATGAAACAGCATTTTTCGCAGATCTTGTTTTGCCAATGGGACACAGTGCCGAACGTCATGACTTAAACAGTTATGCAACACATAGTGGTAAGTGGATTGCATTCAGACAACCCGTCTTAAGAGAAGCTGCAAGACGAGCAGGAAAGGAAACTCAATTTACCTATGAAACGAATCCAGGCGAAGTATGGGAAGAAGATGAATTTTGGATTGAATTGAGCTGGCGGATTGACCCAAATGGAGAATTAGGTATTCGTAAGCATTTTGAATCTCCATACAGACCAGGTGAAAAAATCACTATTGATGAATATTACCAATACATTTTTGAACATACACCTAATTTACCGGAAGCCGCTGCGAAAGAAGGATTGAACGCATTGGATTACATGAAAAAATATGGTGCATTTGAAGTTGAACCGCACACTTACAAAAAGAATGATAAAGAAATAAGTAAGGAAATACTCGAAGGCGCCACTTTAGATCCTAAAACCAAGATCTACAAAAAAGATGGTAAAAATATTGCCATTGAAGTTGATGGAAAACCCAGACTAGGATTTCCAACTCCTAGTATGAAAAATGAGTTTTACAGTCAAACGATGGTTGACTGGGGATGGGGAGAATACGCAACACCAACTTATATTAAATCGCATATTCATGAAGATAAATTGGATAAGTCAAAAGGTGAGTATGTTTTAGTTCCCACGTTCAGATTGCCGACGCTTATTCACTCAAGAAGTGGCAGTGCCAAATGGCTCATGGAAATCAGTAATCGAAATCCAATTTGGATGCATCCAGACGATGCTGTAAAATGGGGATTCAAAACTGGTGACCTCGTTAAAATGAATACTGATATCGGTTACTTCGTTGACAAGGTCTGGGTAACCCAAGGAATGAAACCAGGTGTCGTCGCTTGCTCACATCACTTAGGAAGATGGAAACGTGAACAAGATAAAGGAAACAGTTGGGCAACCAATACCGTAAAAATTTCCAAAGAAACAGATGGCATTTATAAAATGAATACCAAATCAGGCATCAAGCCATTTCAAAGTGATGATAACGACAGTAAAAGAATATTTTGGGTCGATGGCGGTGTTCATCAAAATATTACGCATGCTGTTCATCCAGATCCTATAAGCGGCATGCATTGCTGGCATCAACGTGTGCGTATTGAAAAACCAGGTACGCAAGATAAGTATGGCGATATCATTGTCGATACAAATAAGTCAATGGAGAATTATCGAGAATGGCTAAAAATGACAAGACCCGCGCCTGGACCAGACGGATTAAGAAGACCTTATTGGTTTAAAAGACCGCTGAAGCCAGCTAAAGAAACGTATTTTGTTGACTATAAAAATAAATAATGGATCATTGCGAAATACCAAGATGGCAAATGATCAAAAGCACTTTAAATAATCTTTCTTTTGATGATTTTGTAAAAGGATGTCAATCAGATTCAGAATCTGTTTGCCTAGACGTCAGAACGAAAGAAGAATATGATGGTTGGCATTTACCTAGTGCCATTAACTTAAACTATCTTTCTAATACATTGGCTGATGACTTAGAAAAGTTGTCAAAAAACAAAACACATTACGTTTACTGTCGAACAAGCAGACGAAGCCTAAGAATTTGCCAATTGCTGAAAAATATGGGATTTAAAAAAGTGTTTCATTTGGAGGATGGTGTCAAAGATCATATTGGTGGATAACTAAAAAGGCCATCTTAGCACTCTTGTTTTGATCTGTTTCATTGTTCAATAGCGTAGTCACAATATCAATGTTCGCTTCTCATTTTCTAAAAACATAACAACTTTAGATGCTTACGGTAACTTAGGTTACAATGCATATCTAAAATCCACAATAAATTTGTTTCAGGAAGTTAAAATAATTGAGAATATTCTCATCAAAAAATAATGCTTAAAAAATGAAACTTGAACAAATTTATACAGGATGTTTAGCAGAAGCAGCTTACTACATTGAGTCTAACGGCGAAGCTATAATTATTGATCCACTAAGAGAATCTAAACCTTACATTGAAAGAGCCAAAAGAGATAATGCTAAAATCAAATACATCTTTGAAACGCACTTTCATGCAGATTTTGTTTCTGGTCATATTGATCTTGCCAACAAAACAGGAGCTGAAATAGTATATGGCCCAACAACAATGGAAACCAGCTTTAAGAAAACCGTAGCCGAAGATGGTCAAATATTTAAAGTTGGAAATGTCACATTGGAAGTAATACATACGCCCGGACACACCATGGAAAGCAGTTGTTTTCTTCTCAGAGATGAGGCAGGTAAGGAGGTAGGTATCTTTACAGGTGACACTTTATTCATTGGTGATGTTGGACGTCCAGATTTAGCACAAAAAGTGATTGCGGATTTAACACAAGACAAATTAGCACGTCACTTATATGCTTCTCTGAGAAATAAAATCATGCCTTTATCAGATGATCTTATTGTATACCCTGGTCATGGACAAGGATCTGCTTGCGGAAAAAACATGAGTAGTGAAACAACCGATACGTTAGGCAATCAAAAGAAAACAAACTATGCTTTACAGCCTATGTCAGAAGATGAGTTTGTCAAGCAAGTACTTGATGGCTTAAAACCACCTCCAGGATACTTCCCTCAAAATGTTATGCTGAATATCGGTGGATACGAAAGTCTTGACGATGTATTGAAAAAAGGAGCTACAGCATTGACTCCTAAGGAGTTTGAATTGGTAGCTGAGGAAACCGAAGCACTCATTATTGATACGAGAACTAAAGATGAGTTTAGAAAAGGATTTATTCCAAACTCAATTTTCATAGGCATTGATGGCAGTTTTGCTACTTGGGTTGGCACACTGGTACCAGATGTTAAACAACCGTTACTAATTGTTGCCGATGATGATAGAATTGAAGAGGTGATAACAAGATTGGCGCGTGTGGGATATGATAATGCACAAGGATACTTGAAAGGTGGCTTTAAAGCTTGGGCTGATTCAGGTAAAGATATTGATACTGTCGAATCGGTAACTGTAAATGAATTAGCTGCCATTTCAAATCCTACGATTCTTGACATCAGAAAACAAAGTGAATTTGATAGCGAGCATATTGAATCAGCTATGAATGCACCGTTAGATTATGTGAATGAAAGTATGAAAAAAGTAATGACCGACAAAAAGTACTATACGCATTGTGCAAGTGGATACAGATCACTGGTTTTTATTTCAATCCTTCAATCAAGAGGATATAGAAACTTAGTAGATATCATGGGCGGCTTTAAAGCAGCAAAAGACTCTGAATTATTTAAAATCACAGATTATGTTTGCCCTAGCACATTACTATAAACTTATTAAAAAGGAGATTGAATATCAATCTCCTTTTTTTCATTTTATTTTGCAAAAACCAATCTTAATATGATTACTAATATTTTACTTTTAATTATTGTTGGACACCTTATCTTAGGATTTGGATGGTTGGTTTACAAATTATCTCCACGAAAAGACTATGAAACTATTGACAACAACCTAGACTAATATTTTACAAATGAGAACATCTTACATCTTTACCATTTTTGCATTGACGATTTTTTCACTAAATAGTCAATCTGTTCATTACCAAGTTGAGTTGGAACCTATAGAAATAACAGAAATAGGTGGCATTCAATCTTATGCATTCGGAACACATAATGGTGAATGGCTTATTATCGGCGGTCGATTAGATGGACTTCATCAAAGACAGCCATTTGCAGCTTTCGATTCACAAGGCAGAAACAATCAACTCATTGTTATCAACCCAGAAACGAAAGAGGTTTGGAAGCAAGGTATTGAGAACTTACCAGTTAATGTTCGAGAACAATTGGGTTCAACCAATATGCAATTCTACCAAGAAGGAGAACAACTTCTTTTAACAGGTGGATATGCTTTCAGCCCAAGTCAAAATGATCATATTACATTCCCTTTCCTTACCATTGTCAATATACCCAGTGTCATTAAGCAAGTTAAAGAAGATAATCTAACAAGTGAAATTTTTATTCAGTCAGAATCAGAATCTTTTCGTTTAGCAGGAGGAAGACTAGGAAAAATAAATGACACTTATCAACTGGTTGGTGGGCACAAATTTATGGGCAGATATAATCCAATGGGGCCTGATCATGGCCCAGGATTTATACAAGCGTATTCTCATGAAATAAGAAGGTTTACTTTAAATTTAACAAATGGTATAGAAGTTGATTTTTTGGCTCCTTTTCATGATGAAATGCATTTAAGAAGAAGAGATTACAACCTTGTTCCTCAGATCATAAACAATGAATATGGATTAACCATATTCTCTGGTGTGTTTCAAAAAAATGCCGACTTACCTTGGCTTTACCCTGTAAATATCTGCAGTAATAATTATGAACCCATAGAAACATTTAAGCAATACTTTAACCATTATCATTGTGCTACCCTACCTATTTACAATTCTGACAATGATGAAATGCACACCTTATTCTTTGGCGGAATTGCACAATTTTATAAAGAAAACAACACATTAGTTCAAGACAATGATGTCCCTTTTGTAAATACGATTGCAGATGTCGTCAGAACAAAAGATGGTACTTACATTGAAAACAAACTGGACTCAGAGATGCCGGGTCTCTTAGGTGCGGGCTCTGAATTTATACTAACAGAAAATTCTTTATTATATGATGATGGTATTATTGATGGCGATAAAATAGATGCTGATAATTTTAAAACAATCGGCTATATATTTGGAGGAATCCGCAGTTCATTGCCCAATATATTTTGGATAAATACAGGAACCCAAAGTGAGGCATCCAATACACTTTATAAAGTTTCGATAAAGAAGGTAGAATCAACTACTTCCATAAAGGAAAACGATAGAGATTTGAATTTATTTATCTATCCAAATCCTGCTCAAAATTTTGTAAGAATCACTTTTGACTTAGTCGAATTGGTAGATGTAGACATTTCCGTTTTTGATACGCTTGGAAGAAAGGTGCACGCTGAGACTTTTGGCAAATCCGAACTGAAGATAGGACAAAACTTCTTTGTGCTTAATAATGCTAAAGTTGGCTTTGGAGCATATTATTATAAAGTAAGTATTGATGGAAAGGAATTAACAAGAAAGGTTATTTGGACTGAATAGTTTCCAATTACCAGTAAATGATTATTTTTGGTTATCAATATTCTAAAATACATATCAATCTATTTAGCTGGAGCTATTGTTATCCTACATAGTTTGTTACCACATGTTCATGAAAGTGACCATGACCACTACAGTCATGAATTGGAGCATACTGCTCCTGAATCATTCCTCGACTTCCTAGAGGAAATGTTTCATATGGATATGGGAGAAGGTCATTTGGAAAATTTTGAACAAGGCAGCCAACTCGATTTCGATCTTGTCAATATTTTAAATGAGGTAAGTCCTGATTTAAATGTCGAAATAAATTCTTTTAGACTAAATGTAGAAGGACAAAATATTCAAACTACTGAATATCGTGACAAAGTCCCCATACTCCAGCGTCCATTTTCAACCGAACATATTTTAAGAGGACCACCCTCAATTTCTTAGATTTCACTGTTTGAATCATTGAATTCAAGCAGCATACTTTTTTATTTATAACTAAGAAATTTCTCAACCAACATGTTACAACATATCATTCGATATAGCCTTAGAAATAAGTTTATTGTTTTTCTTTTTGTAGTGACTTTGATCGCTTTGGGCATCCATTCACTTCTGAATATACCTATTGGTGCCGTTCCTGATGTCACAAATAACCAAGTTCAAGTCATTACAACTTCACGAGATCTCCCAACAGAAGAAGTTGAACGCTACTTAACCTACCCAGTAGAATTAGAAATGGCCAATTTGCCAGGCGTTGTAGAAATACGTTCGATCTCAAAATTTGGACTATCAGTAGTAACCGTAGTTTTTGAAGAAGATATGGGTACCTATCTCCCACGCCAGTTGATAGCAGAAAAAATTAAAACCATTGAAGAGAGAATTCCTGAAGGCTTTGGTAGTCCTACTATGGGTCCGATCAGCACGGGCTTGGGAGAAATCTACCAATATATTCTAGATGTAAAACCGGGATATAAAGATCAATACAGCGTGACTGATTTGAGAACGATTCAAGATTGGATTGTGAAGCGACAGCTTTCAGGAACACCTGGAGTAGTTGAGGTTAATACATGGGGAGGATTTTTAAAAACCTTTGAAATTGCAGTAAATCCAGAAAAAATAAAAGCATTGGATATTTCTCTTTCAGAAGTTTATGATGCTTTAAAAAACAACAACAGTGTTGCAGGTGGTGGTTATATAGAAAAAAAGAATGAAGCCTACTTTATAAGAGCAGATGGTTCGGCAAAATCAATTGAAGACTTAAAAAATATCGTCATCACACACAAAGGGTCCTCTCCTATTTTCATTAAAGATATTGCTTCAGTTGGATATGGAACAGCTACAAGGTTTGGCGCAATTTCAGGAAATGGAGAAGGTGAGAAAGTTTTAGGTCAAGTGATGATGTTAAAAGGAGCAAATTCAAAAAAAGTAATTGATAATGTCATTAAAAGAGTTGAAGAAATTCAACCTTCTTTACCCGAAGGTGTGTTTATAAATCCATTTTTAGAAAGAAGCGAATTGATAGGTCGAACGACCAACACGATTGCTGAAAACTTAATCCTAGGATTTTTAATTGTACTTTTTGTTGTTGTCTTTTTACTTGGCAATATCAGATCTGGTTTGGTGGTGGCATCAGTCATACCATTGACACTTTTATTTGCATTAACAATGATGAGACTATTTGGAGTTGATGCCAATCTCATGAGTTTAGGAGCTATAGATTTTGGAATTATCATTGATGGAGCTGTCATCATTATTGAATATATCGCATTTACAATTACTCAAAATGCATCCAAACTAAATCCACTATCTGTAAGAGAAAAAAGAATCGAGATGGATAATCTCGTATTGCAAGGTTCTTACAAAATGATGCACTCTGCTGTGTTTGGACAAATTATAATCATCATCGTTTTCATTCCGATCTTAATATTGTCAGGAATCGAAGGAAAGATGTTTAGACCCATGGCATTAACTTTTTGCTTTGCTCTGATTGGTGCCATGATTCTTTGTTTTACTTATGTACCTGTTATGGCTTCCCTATTTCTAAAACCAAGGAATGAAAATAAACGAAACATTTCCTCCAGATTCATTAACGCAATAAAAAATGCTTACAAACCCATTCTTATTTCAGCTCTTAATTTTAGAAAAACCATTCTTGGGATAGCTTTGGCGCTTTTAATGGTATCAGCATTCCTTTTTACAAAATTAGGAGGAGAATTTGTTCCCACATTAGATGAAGGCGATTTTGTAATACAACCCGTTTTAAAAACGGGCATGTCCTTATCAGCAACTGTAGATATGACGACGCGAATAGAACAAATCGTCATGAAGTTTCCAGAAGTCAAACAAGTTGTTACCAGAATCGGTGCCGCTGAAGTTCCAACAGATCCAATGTCAATGGAAGAAAGTGATATTATCATCACATTAAAAGAAAAGAAAGATTGGACTTCGGCAGATTCAAAAGACATGTTAGCAGACGTTTTTAAGGAAGCCATTATAAATGAAATTCCAGGTATAGAAATAGAATTTACCCAGCCTATTGAAATGAGGTTTAACGAATTGATATCTGGTGCACGATCTGACCTGGCAATAAAACTATTTGGCGAAGACCTCGACATCCTTTACAACAAAGCTGAAGAAATAGAAAATGTTATTTCAAATATTGAAGGCGCCTCAGATATTTCAGTTGAAAAAATAGATGGCCTTCCTCAAATGTCCGTCAAATATGACAGAAATAAAATGGCGAGATATGGTGTAAGTATCAGTGAACTCAACGACATCATTTCAATGGGCTTCGCAGGAAAAAAAGCAGGGACTATTTTCGAGGGTGAAAGTCAGTTTGATGTCGTTATAAAATACGATAAAGATTTTCGAAATGACATTGATCATTTGAGATCGACTATGATCAAATTGAACTCTGGTAATCAATTGCCACTTGATCAATTTGCAGAAATAAAATATACATCTGGTCCAGCTAAAATCAGTCGAGACGATACCAAAAGAAGAGTTGTTGTTGGTGTCAATATAAGAAACAGAGATTTGCAATCTGTTGTAGATGACATTCAAACAGCCATCAATAAAAATGTATCAATTCCAAGTGGTTATTACATCAAATATGGAGGTCAATTCGAAAATTTACAGAATGCATCAAAGCGGCTTTTATTTGCAGTCCCAGTTGCCTTAATTCTAATTTTCATTCTTTTATACTTTGCATTCCATTCTTTGAGAGAAGCT
>JABDKX010000245.1 GCA_013001975.1 Saprospiraceae bacterium
ACTATCTGGTCCGACCATACAAAGATCAGTTTGAAAACCAAGGTCAATCAATTTACGTTGAACCCTAACCGCTAACTCAGGGTTATAAATTTGAGAAAATGAACGTACCCAAAGTAACTTGATTTGATCATAGGAGCGTTCTTTATACTTGTAATTATTAATTTTAATTGAATTCGGAATATACTTAACATTTTTATGTCCGTGCTGATAAAAAGCATCTTTTAAATAATAAGATGGAGACACGTTAATGTATGCATTTCGAAAAATTAACCGACTAAGTTTAGGATTTTTCTTTAGTCTAGCTGGTAAATTTCCGCCGTTAAGATTGGGTATATACTTTAATTTAAAGAGACGACATATTTGACTGATTATCAATGCAAAATAAAAATTATGTGTACTATAGGTGTCAATTAGAATGTAATCAACCCTCTTTTTATGGCGTATTAAGGCCAAGATCATATCAAAAAGTCGAAGTAACTTATTTGCCTTAGAGGAGGCATAATACATCTTAAACCCTTCCTGCTCTAGAAAACCTCCTAAAACCTGGATTGAAGATACATTAGAGCTTTTAGTTTTTAAGTTGTTTCCTATGTAAAGGATGCTTTTCATTGACTACATTTATTAGTGACATGGCGTATAAAAAAGAAGGTGCAGCAATTCGCATTCCCGAATGATTTATGGTTGCAAACCAAAAGGCTAAAAAAGCATAAAACATAAAGTTACTTTTATTATTTGATCGATAGGTCAAAGGTTTAATAATTAAAATTGCGATAATTAAAAACCCTAGCATACCATGTTCCGACAAAAGTCTGCCAATTTCATTGTGTGAGGCAATTACTGCTCCTTTTTCATCAAAGCGTTTGTTTTTAGTACGACTTGCTCCTACTCCTAGGAAAGGGCTACTTAAAAACCCCTCTATTTCTTGTTTAAATAATTCCAAACGACCTGTTGAAAAATCTCCTTTCTCACGGCCCCGTGAATCTTTATTTGTATAACGATTATCTATTAGACCAGAGGTTTGATTTGAACTTAACACCCAAGTAAATGCTGCCGCTATTACTAACAGAATAACTGAACCAACGATCTGATTTTTTTGATTTCTGGATGATCGATAATAAATGGTCCATAAAAATGCAATGATCACAATTATTGCCGCAACTACACCTCCGCGACTGAAAGTAACGATAGCTCGATATGAAATGGCCGCAAATATTCCCAAATTAAATAATTTTAGAAGTATTCCTGGCGATTGAAGGAATAATCGAACTGCCATGGCGAACATCCCCAAACCGAGAGCGGTTGCAACCTGATTTGGACCAAAGCCACCACTAGTTGCCCTGTTTGAAGCCACACTGGATAAAAGATCTTTTATACTTGGTGTGTAAAAAAACAAATAGGTCGTTAATGCAATGGTTGGCAATAAAAAATACAAATTTACATCCAATAAGGTTTTCCTGGAAACATTGCGATCATAACAGAAAAGTGCTGCAATTCCTAAACAAATAGGGCCACTTAGTACAAAAGTTACATTAGTTCTAAAGTTGGCATCAAAAGTTAGGGTCACTGAGGCCACAAGAATAGCTGGCACTAGAGCAATGAGGTAAATAAAATAAGGATACCCCTTACCTGAAATTCCTTTAAAGAACATGCCCATTAACATGAATAAAACTACCAAATATTTTGAGGCTTCATAGGAAATTCCAGCTCTCGTAATTCGAAATATAACCTCAACACCAACAAAATAAGCACATCCAAGTAATACTGCCCGCGTTTTCTCAGAACTTGGCACAATGATTATTCTTTGAATAAAATAAATCATCAAGATTAAAAAAATTGGCGTCGATAATCTTTCATTAAAATAAAGTCCAGCACCCATAATGATATGGATTAGAACTAATCCTATATAATTATCGAATTTTTTTATGTTTTTTGTTACTCCCAAAAATTTAATATTTCCTTCTTAATGCGGTTATTGTAATAACTGTATGAAAATTTACTCAGTAGATCTTTTTGAGAATTTTTAATTCTTAAATAGTCCGGATTTGTCATTTTTAACATTTCTCGAATCTTAAAAGCCAAATGTTCTACAGTAAGTTTCGTTAATAAAAATCCATTATTCTGATCTTTAATATAATCTCCAATTGAAGAAATGTCGGTCACAATTGGAATACATCCGTAATTCAAGGCTTCAGCAATTACTTTAGGAAACCCTTCAGATTCCGAAGGTAAAATAAATAAATGTGATTTAATATAGATCTCACGTACGCGATCTCTTGATAGAAAACCATGAAAATTAAAAGTGACTGAACTTTTTTCGCACATTCTTTTATAAGCATCAACATGTTCACCGTCACCGACTAAATGTACGGTTCCAATCCTACTTTTTTCGTTCTCATTTAAAGAATTCATTGCCTTGATAATTAAATGCACGCCCTTGGCATTCTCTAAGCGCCCGACAAAGCAAACATCGATTTTACTTTCAACATTCTTATTTTTTATCAATTCAGGAGCTGAATCAATCTCGGCTAAGGTTAGACATGGATTTTCAAAACTTAAGCAATGATCCGGCTGCTCAGACCATGTCCCATTAATTGTAACCGGTCGACCTTGACGTTTCAAAATCCACCTTTGGAAAGCATAACTCCAGGAAGCATTCTTCTGATTCCAGTTTCCTGCATATTTAAACCAGCCTTTTTTTCTATTCAATAGCACTAAATAGGGAATGACAAATGTTCCAATTCCTGTGGGTGCTCTAAACTGATAACAATCTACTTGTTTTAAAGTTTTAGAAATTGTTTTAATAATTTTTGGTGATTGAATTAAAATCTGCCATTTGTCAACACGTCGTTTGCCTCCTACTGCAGGTAACGCTATAAATTTGATCCTTTTACTTTTGTATGGCAAAGCACTTTCTGGTGCTTGTTTTTCATGCAACATGGCTACATGATATATTTCATCAAAAGTTTCTAATAAATAATTGATCTCGGTAATTGTAGGTCCCCATCCTACAATTATATTCTGAGCTGTTTTATAGTGTTCTGTATGTGAAATAATTGCTAATTTCAAAGCGTCTCTAATTCTTTAATATACCTAAAGATCACCTTATCCCAGGTATGTTTTTCTGCCCAATCTCGAGCGTTTCTTGAATATGTTGGCATTTGTTTCAAAATAGTTTCGATAGCAGATTTGAACTGATGAGCATTTAAAGGATCAACTAAAACACCTGTACCACCATCGTCAATTGCATCTTCAATGCCACATCCTATGGATCCAATTGCAGGAATGCCTAGGTAATTCGCTTCTAAAATTGCTATTCCAAAACCTTCAACGTCGCCAGAGGATGTTTTACTGCTTAGCATTACAAAAATATCTGAAGCCTTTAAAAATTGTTGTAAATCTTGGTGTTTTACACGTCCATGAAATGTCACATGTTCAGCCACATTCAATTTTCTGGCGATTGCTTCAAATTTCTCTTTTTCTGTTGGAAGCCCAACACAATGATAATGGATATTTGGATAATCATTTAAAAGATACGGAAGATGTTGAATGACATTTAACTGACCTTTTCGAGTCGTTACGTTACCTACTGTAATTAATCTCGGCTGTCCCTTTAATTCACTGATTTGATCAGGTGCTTTCCAATCTGAAGCATCAAATCCGTTAGGGATCACAACAACTGACTTGAGTTCTAGTTTACTGATCAAAGATTTGGTGAAATTTGAAACAGCGATTACTTTTCCAAATCGTATCAGTGCAAAATTGATCGATGCTTTAAGTATTGGATTTCTAAAATTAACTTCGCTCCCGTGAATAATCGCCACATAATGTCTGTTATAAAAGTAACTTGAAAAAGCCACAAGCCATAATGGAAATTTCCCTGAAGCCATTACAATTTCGGCAGTTTTTATCTCTCTCAATGCAACTACAATGCGATTTATATACATTCTAAATCTTAAGCTTTTTAATTTGATTCTAATTACCCTAAAGTTAAGTTGGGCATCAAAAGCCTGTTCTTCAGAATCCGCTTCACGTTCATCAGCGATTACAGACACCAAATAATCATTTTTAGCGAGGTTTAGAGCTAGATTATGGGCGTGATTTCCAATACCTCCAGGCTGAGGAGGAAATTCAGAAGTAATAATTAATATCTTCTCTGGAATTTGCTTCAATTTAATTGTTCAATTAAGGGTCCTTGTCTAAGTTTTCGGCTTGATAAACGCCAAGATTTCATGACTTGAATACCTACCAACGGTAAAAGTACTATAGTTACAAAAACACCCACAATCAAAAGTGGTTTATTTTTTTTAAATCGGTATGGCATTATCGACAACGGTACAGTTCGTAAAAGAGCAAAGCGTGCATTTTTATTTCCGAAATATCGTCTAAAATAATACAAAACGCTAGGAACGGGTCTTGCAGCAAATAAAGAGGTGGGTCTAAAAGCATCCCAACTACCCATAAATCTTAGGCCTCCCGTAGGTGCTTTTACATCAACACAGGCTGCATAAGGGTTTGAAATGCTTTTGATACCGTTCAAATAAAGGCGCAGACCAAACTCTCCATCGCCCATACGTTGTTTTTCAAATTGCCTATCGAACAATCCAACAATTTTTAAAATATCTTTGTAAAACATGGCATTCCCCGTTGCAAACTGTGATGCTATTTTAAAAAATGAACGATCTCTTGGAATAGTTTGCCCTTCAGGATGAAAAACACCGGCTGATACTTTTGAATCATGAAAATCAAGACACTTAATGTGTTCTGTTATCCAATCGCTCTGTATTCTAACGTCATCTTCAGACAAAGCAATGAGTTCTCCGCTCGCATTTTTTATAGCTGTATTTCGCGCTAACCAAAGTGCTTTTTCTTCTTGTCTGATGAGTTTTATGTCGAGCATAAAATCGGTGTAGTAGTCTTTTTGAAATGGTTCGGACTGATCTACGATGATCACTTCAAAATTGGAATAATCCTGATGCTCTAAATCTTTTAATACATCTTTTAATACATGATAACGATTTAAGGTTGGAATAATTACCGAAACTTTTGGATTTGTCTTGATTAATTGAGAGTGGAAATTAATCCATTCGTTCTTTAATGGTTTATTTATAAAAATATCCCTTTTTGTAGCCCGAGTTTTTAGCCAAGCTCTAATTTCTTTAACTGGATTATGAAATCCCAGAATTCGAAGACATAATACATAAAACACCCAAATTGAACTAAAATATTTTCGTGCAAAGTGGTAGTTGTCCTTAACGCTAAGCTTCTCAAAATTTGAATAAGTCTTAACATTTCCAACATATCCTTTTTGAATAGCCTGCCACGACATATCGTAAGATTGTGCCAGTATTGAATCAAAGCGTTGATCCCGCTTCAATTGAGAAATAATGTCATCTGGTAAGACCTCAATAGTTGGAAAAACAGAACGACCTTCATTTGTCATTCTTTGAAAATAATGTGTTGGCTGCAAATATTTTAAAACATCTTCAAACATTAGTCCCCGTTTTTATTAACATAGGTCTCAAGTGTCATCACTTCTTTTAATATCTGCGCGAATGCCTTGCTTGCTTGAATTCGTCCTAGTGAATTTACATGGTCTTTATCATAGAAATATTTCTTGTTCTTTATGATCTGACTATGGTCAATGCTTTTATAATTTGAATTGGTAATGTTAACTTTTGTACCCTCCATTGGGGAAATATAACAAATTAGTTGAATGTTATTTTGATCACATAAGGTTTTGATTTTGGCCAAATATGGACTGCGAAAGGCCAACTTTAATTCTTTTTCGAAACGAATACTATCATTATTCCTTTGAAATACCGGGTAGGTGTAATTGCCCTTATTGTCAAACCTATTTCTTTTATCGGGTTGTAATAGTGTCAGCAAGGAAGGATAGAATAATTCAGCATTGTAAAAAGAAACACCGATGAAAGGGGCATGTTTCGAATAGCTTAAAATCTTAGCCTCAGTATCCTCAAATCCCTTATAATAGTCATGAACATAATCACGATTGGTGAACATTAGAAACCTATAATCATTATCACTTAATTTTTCATTTTGAGCATTATAACTTGAAACTCCTGGTGCTATAATACAATACCTTGTTGTTTTACCTTCAGCTAAAAAATGCTTTAACATCAAATATTGACTAGGAATTCCAGTATCATCCATAGATAAATTGATCCCCGTTAGCTCTAGGATCGAATCGATTTGCTTCGTATCTAAGGTTGTTAATCCGGTACTTGCACCAAGTATTATATAATCAAATTTGGAAGTCTCAACAGCATTTACCAGAAACGACGGTTTATAAAAAGATGATTTGCGCAATGACCACAGACTTCCTATTGACAAGAGAAAAGTCAAAACTAAAAAGACGATTAAAACGCCACCAATTTTTTTAAAAAATAGTTTCATAGCTAAAATTGGAAATAGATAAAATCAGAAGGGTTCTTAAACACACCCATGAATACAATAAGCAGCATAATGAATAGTGATGAATATGTATTCAATATGACTTCTTTTCGTTCGTTTTGCACGCTTATCAATTCAAATATCAACATAATAAGTATGCTAAATCCTATAATTGCTGTAAATAATATAGATTTTGATGTTTTAAAAAATAGAGATAAGGAGCCATCTGACAATTTGAAAATATTCATCACATAATCATTGGCAATGGTCAGGGTATCTGCTCTAAAATAGATCCATGCTAAACTCACTAAAATAAATGTCAACAGTAATTTAGGAATTTCGTTCAAAACTAATTTTGACGAATCAATATATGTTCTATTCACTTTAAAAAGGAGTAAGGGTAAAAACATCAAAGCATGGATAACACCCCAAATGATGAACGTCCAATTTGCACCATGCCAAAAACCGCTTACTAAAAAAACGATAAAAACGTTGCGTATTTGATTCATTTTTGAACCTCGTGAGCCACCCAGTGGAATGTATAAGTAATCCCGAAACCATGTCGATAATGATATATGCCAGCGTCTCCAAAATTCGGCGATATCTCTTGTAAAATATGGAAATGAAAAATTGGTCATCAAATTAAATCCGAATAAACGAGCCACACCAATGGCTATATCAGAATAGCCTGAAAAATCACCATAGATTTGAAAGCCAAATAAGATGGCACCGAGAAAAAGTTCGGCCGAAGAGTATCCTGTAGGATTATCAAAGATCTGATTTACAAAAAAGGCACAATTATCTGCGATGACCACTTTTTTAAATAGTCCCCAGACGATCAAATAGAAGCCACTTATGGCCTGTACCGAATTAAATTTTCGCTGTTTTATAAATTGAGGTAGTAAATTTTTTGCGCGTTCAATAGGTCCAGCTACCAACTGAGGAAAAAAGGCTACGAAGGCTGCAAATTGAATCAGGCTCTGTGTTGGTTGAATCTTTTTTCTATAAACATCAATTGTATAGCTAAGGGTTTGAAAGGTGTAAAAAGAAATACCTACCGGTAGAATAATATTTAATGTATTGGGTTGTATTTCGGAACCAAAAAAGGTAAAGGCTTCAACGAAATTATCTACAAAGAAATTATAATATTTAAAAAATCCGAGTAATCCCAGATTGGTGAACAAACTCCCCCAAAGCAATAATTTTCGATGTCGTTTATCCTCGGTTTTCTCAAGTTGCTTGCCAATAGAATAATCAACTAAAGTGCTTATTACTATCAGTGCTAAAAACCGATAATCCCACCAACCATAAAAGATATAACTAGCTACAACAATTAAAATATTCTGTAGCTTAAGGCTGCGACTTGTTACAAACCAATAGAGAATAAATACCAAGGGTAAAAATATGGCAAAGTCTAAAGAATTAAAAAGCATATTTCTATGATGGTATGTTTAAAAAAGCAAGATAAATATAATTTCGATAACCGTTTCAATAGATTTTCAAGAATCTTATGTTGAATAAAATTGATCAAAATACTCAGATTGTTTTTTGATATTAAATTCATCTCGAACGCGGTCGATGGCGTTGCGGCGTAAACCATTTTTTTTGTCGGCTGGATAATCGATCACATCTTGAATTGTATGTGCTAATTTCAAAGGATCTCTTTTTGGGATAACACATCCTGTCTGACCGTCAAGCACATTTTCTGATAGGCCTTCAGCATCAGACACAATACATAATAAGCCCATGGCTTGGGCCTCCAGTACAGCGTTACAAAAGCCTTCCGAAATACTGTATTGAATATATAAATGAGAGGACGCCATGAGTGCTTTTACTTCATCATGCGAACGTTTGCCTAGCATGGTGACATGATCATTTAAGTCTAATTGATCTATGGTGAAATAAAGTTCTTCTTGTTGATCACCTTCTCCTACTATGGTATAAGAAAATGAAATGCCCTTGTCCTTGATCAAATGAAGTGCTTCAAGGGTATCTATTAATCCCTTTTTCCAGTGTAGTCGGGCAACGGTTAATATTTTAATTGTATGAGAATCAAAGGTCATGAGATCATCATCTGACTTAAATTGACCAGTATCGATTGCTGGTGTTATCTTTTGAAAATCGACTTCTTTAGATAAGCCTAACCCATAAGCCAATTGTAAAAGATCATCCGAAATGGTATGCACCTTATCAACCTGTTCCCAGAGCAGATCATAACAATTTTTATGTTTTAAAGGATATATAGCAATGTCAAAACCTCTAAAACTAACTGCCAATTTAGCGTTGATCGCTTTAGGGACGAGCTCACGTTCCAAGGCCATGGTGGCAAAACCAAAATGTACCCAATCCAAATTAGATTTAAAGAATTGAGCGTTTAAGTAAATCTTTTTGAGGATAGTTTTAGTTGATGTACCCCTGTTTTTTTCTAAGGCTATAAATTTCTTCACCTTAGTCAAGTTGAAAAGTAAACCTAAAAACACATAGGCAATTGCGAACATTTGCACTATTTTATTAATTTTCTTTTTAGGCGCAACATGCACTGGGCATAAATCGAAGTCATTTGTTTTGTTTTGACAGAATAAAGAAACATTATGACCATTTTGAATGAGCCCCTTTATTTTAGAATTAAAAAAGGTTTCAGAATACCCTGGTGGTTGTGATATAACTATTCCAATGCGCATCATTTATCGTTTTGGAGAATTTTTATTTTATTGGCCAGATCTTTCGAAAACTGAGTGCCTGAAATTTTATCCAGGTGGTTTCCATCGGTAAATGAATACGAATCGCGATCAGGCATCATATTTATGAATAGGGCAGTATTCTGTTCGCTTATCTCTTGCATCATCGCATCAAAATTTGGCATCAATTGGTTTTCAACCGCTAACATACGTTCAATGACTGGCATCCTCACTAAATACACCTGGCCATACTGTTTTAAAAACTGAATCGTTTTCACCAAGGATTCTTTTCTATATTCTGAGACACCATGATAGTCTTCTAGCTTCTTAGTATATCTCTCTATTTTTTTATTTGTCCGATATTCTCGAGATTTCTGATCAGGTTTTAAAGTCACATGAAGCCAACCATCATCTTCAATTAAATAGGTGAGATTTTTCCCTTTTTTAATTCTATTTCTTATTATATCTGAATATCGTTTATCAAGAGATTCAATAAGATATTCAATATTTGGATTTAAGCTTACAAAATTTGTATTATCGATAAAACCATCTTCTTCACTTAAATATTCCTCACCAGTTTCGGAGTTTTTACGCAATCCAAGGGTCCAAGGACTAACGTCTAAAATAAACAAACCGTGTTTTGTCGATGTATCGAGTTTCCTTTTGATACTTTCTAAATAAATTTCTCCATATGGTGAATTTGGACCTTGAAAGGCATAATTATACAGATCATCTCTATTCAAAATACGGTTTACTTCTTTCGGGTGAATACCTTGAGCACCTCTTGACGCACCAATGATTAATGATTTTTGACTAGGTGTTGTGAACCTTAAATACATAGCGTCAGTACTGCCATCTGCTAAACAAAATACGCCTAGTATACTCAAAAGGATTAATAAAGAAAATGCACCTATTTTTATAATGAACTGCTTCATACTTAAAATTGTAAATAAATAAACTCTTGCTCTTTTCCACCAAATAGAAAAATAATCATAGCGATAACATAATAAATACCCCAGCGCAATACTTTAGGGTATTTTAACCAAAGTTTTTCGATAGCATATTCCTGAGTTCGTCCAGCCCATTCAACAAGTAAAAATACTAAGATTATTATAAAAAGATAGGATGGTCTAATTGTAGGAATACTGAAGAATGATGAGCTGGAAATCTCTAAAAATATTTGAGATGCTTGAGCAATACTTTCTGCTCTAAAAAATATCATACCCAAAGTCACAAGTAAAAAGGTCCTCATAATTTTTAAGAAATCACCTAATGATGGCAATCCAAACTTATTTACATCAAGCTCATTATTATTTAAAGCTGAACCCCTAAAAATCAATGGAATAAAAAGAAGACCCTGGTAAAGGCCAAACACAACATATGTCCAGTTTGCTCCATGCCATAATCCCACTAAAAGAAAGGTGAGATTAATAGATAGAATTAAACCAACTTTCTTATAATCTCTAGTTATAAAAGATAAAGGTGTATACACATAATTCATCATCCAAGAGGTCAATGAAATGTGCCATCTTTTCCAAAAACTACTAATATTGGTTGAAAAGAAAGGGAAAGCAAAATTATTGGTGATTTTTATATTAAACAATTTTGAAACGCCACAAGCTATGTCTGAATACCCTGAAAAATCAGCATACAAACCAATGCTATATAATATAGCTCCCATAAACAAGGTACTTCCAGACATACTATGAAAATCATTGAAAATAGAATCTGTTATAACCATAATATTATTTGCTAAAACTGATTTTTTTAAAAGTCCCCATAATATTTGTCGCAAGCCATCAACTGTCAAGGCATAATTAAATTCCCGTTTTTTTTGTATTTGAGGTAAAAAATCCTGGACCCTTTCAATTGGACCAGATAGTATTTTCGGAAAATATGCCAGATAAGTAGAAAAGCTTAAAAAATCATTTGTAGGATTAATTTCTTCGTTATAAACATCAATGAGGTAACCAATCATTTGAAAGGTGAAAAAGCTTATTCCAAGGGGTAGAAGAATATGAAAAGGAGTGAAACTAATATTTACTGCATCATTATAATTGAACAGTGTTACAAAGCTTTGTATGAAAAAATTCAAATACTTAAAATACAAGAGAATACCAACATTAAATACTATTCCTAAATAAAATAGTAAGCGTCTGCCAAAGCTCTCATCTTCCTTCTGTATCATTATTTTTGCCAACCAAAAATTTACAAAACCAGAAGCGGCTAAAAGGGAAATGAATTTCCAATCGGCTATTAAATAAAACACAATGCTAGCTGACAGTAGGAGTACGTTTTGTGTTTTATATGTCTTATTAAAGACGAACCAATAAAGTAAAAATACTATTGGAAGAAATATTGCGAAGCTAAATGAGGTAAATTCCATGAGGCTTTTTAGTTTAAAACTTTATAATTTAGATTGCACCAGCTCAATTAATGTCCCCATATTTTTCAGTTTATTTAATTCTTTCAACCTAAATTTAATCTTAAATTCATTTTCAATTGAAGTTATTATAATCATATGTGTCAATGAATCCCAGCCACTAACGTCTGTAGCGACTAATTCATCTTTCATATCAAAGTCATCGTGCTCTAAAACTGAGACTACAATGATTTTAATTTTCTCTAAAATTTGATCTCTTTCCATGGGCAATTCTTTATAATTTTTTTTCAAGAACTAATTTAACGTTCCAAGGTAAATAATCTAAAATTAAAGAATGGTTCGATTCCTTACGGTCTATTTCATAATATCCTGCGCGCTCATAAACCTTTATGGCAGATGAGTTATTTGCATAAACTTGAACTTGAGATTTCTTTAAATTAGGATTTTTCTTTTTGGCAATTTCCAATAATTGATTTATAATTCTATTGGTTAAGCCATGACCTCTATGCTCTTCATCTACATATGCATATTCCAATTGATGTGTATGAGGTTCCCGATCAATTAATATATCTTTTATTATCTCTTGATTTTTTTTTAATGCTAGCAATTTTTCTTTTGGAAACACAAACCCAATGAGATTAGATTTTAAGATTGCAGATGGCTGATTATTTTCATTTTCATTTTCAATCCAACCTCCAAAAGCGGCAACAGGTTGTCCGTTAAATTCAGCAATAACAAAACTACTAAAAGAAAATTCACAGCCATCAATTTCTTCATCAAGTATTTCAACTAGATAATTTTGTAGTTCAGACTCGGTTAAATTAAATACTGTGGCTATGCCTATTTTATCACTACCACTTTTTTCTGCTTCGATAATGACTTTTGCGATAAAATTTATATCGGATAGTGTTGCTATTCTTAATGTATAACTCATTAAATAAAATTAAATCTTTTTATTATTGCGTTCTTATCTACCTTATCACTTTTGTTTAAGGGAAATTTTTCAAGATTGAAAATTTTTGTAGGTCTCATATAAGATGGTAATGTAGCTTGTAATGTTTTCAAAATTGCATTTTTATTGAAATTTTTGGTTTCTAAACACAATGCAATTTCATTTCTTCCGGTTTGACCCTGATATATAAATGCTATCGCATTTTTACCGTCAATTGAAGCTCTGGCATGAAATTCAATCTCTCCTAATTCAATCCTATAACCATTTATTTTTACCTGATTATCGCGTCTTCCATAATACAGGATGTCACCGTCCTCATCCTCCATACATAGGTCTCCTGTTTTATAAAATCTCTGTGGACTACCCTTATAATCAAATACAACAAAGACTTCCTTATTGAGTTCGAGATTGTCCCAATACCCTTCAGTAACCTGATTGCCTGATACGAACATCTCCCCCTTCTGCCCTTTTTCTACTGGCCTTAAATTTTCATCCAGAATAACTATACTTATACCCTTAAATGGTTGACCAATAGCCAGTACACCATTGGCTCCTTTTAATTTTTTTCTAAGATTTACATGAAAATATGTACAGTAAATAGTTGCTTCTGTTGGTCCATAAAAATTAGAAATCTTTGCATTTGGAATACATTTAGCCCATTCCTTTACTAAGTCAATTGGTGAAGCCTCTGCTGTTAATATGCAATATCTTAGCTGTGGCAAATAAATTTCATCAAAATAAGGTTTTAGAAAATGAATCATACTTGGGGCAAATATTCCAAAGGTCAATTTATGGTCATCTAACAATCCAAATACATAACTATATTTAATTTGATCGGAAGGCACAGTATAAACACACGCACCATGTATTAAAGGTACTAGGAAAGATTGGATAGATACGTCAAATGTCAAATCAAAACATTGTAAACATTTGTCGGTATGGTCTAGCACAAAGCCAGTTTTTAGAAAAGCTTCTATAAAACTTGCTAAATTCTTAAATGAAATCTTAACCCCTTTAGGATTTCCTGTACTGCCAGAAGTGAATAAAATATATGCCAACTGATCACTATAATTTGATTCTAAGGAATATTGTTTCAATACTTTTATTGATGTCTCAAAATCGACAGAATTTAGTTTTATAGTTTTCTTTGAGTCTAAAATAGTCTTTATTCCAACTTGATCAATAATATTTTGATTTCGTGCAGGTGGCGCATCAGGATTAATTGGGACATAAGTTTTACCAATAATCCAAATAGCTAAAATAGAAGCATAAGTGTCTAAGTGGTCATTGGTTATTAAACCAATTCTTAATTCATCACTCTCTTCTAAGTATTTTGCAATTGTGGCAATTCGCTGCGAAAACTTAGCGTAGCTATAATATTTTTCATTGATACAGAATGCATTTAAATCTTTATGGATCTGATTAATGAATGGTTTTAAGATATGGTCATTAAAAATCATTTAAACCTGTTCTAAATGGTGATTTTGTAAAGCACTTAAATCAATTAGGTCTTGTACTTTAAGTATAATTTGCATTAAATTTAATGTATAAATGCTTCTAATACAACAAGCCATAGCAAGTTTCTCATCATGACTGATTTTATAATAATTAAAAGCTGCTTGAATTTGTTTATGAACGAAATAACAGCTAATCATTAAACCATTTTGTCATGGCTTTCATTTGAATTAATTCGTCCAGTCCTCGTAATTCCTTTTTAAAATAAGCATCAAGATAAGCAATGGTTTCTGGTTTTATAGAAATCGAATGCTGGTATGCTTTAGGATTGATCCAGTTATGAATTTTATTGATGGCCTTGTGTAAAAAAGGAACCTCTTTTTGCTCCGTTGGTTTATTAGGTAAAAAATGTGCATATCTGTAATTACCGAAATACTCTAGCATTTTATTACGCTTCAATTGCAAATACTCGCTTCTAGGTAATTTGGTTTTATTAGAATGGACGCTAAAATCTCCGCTTCCATATTTGCTGAATTCAACACCAATGAAATCGCATAATTCTTTGATGGTAATTTCAGGGTCTGCTATTAAGTCTTCAAATAAAATCACTTTTATTAAATGCGAGGGGATATTATCGTAGTAATTCTTTAACTGTTCCTTATATAAACTGCGTTTAATTATGGTATCTGGATTGTGACGAATTGTTTGTTCTAAATTACGTGTGGCTCGTCCAGATTTAAGTTGATGCTTATAATTAGAAATGGTCCGCTTAGTTGGATGTCTTAAAATAAAAATGAGCTTTATAGCTTTTTGTTGCATGGCAATACGTTCTGCAGCTATAGAAGACGCCAAATAAGTTGTTGAATCCTCACCTTTGATCGTTTTATTATTCTGTGAAAATTTCGAATAATACCAATTCCAAAACAACTCAGGGTTTTTCGTCAGATCTTGAGTAATCCATTCAGCAGTTTTCGAATCTTGAAATGCAAAATCAGGATGTTGCTCTAAATTATCGATATCAAAAAAACCCAATTCTTCATGTGCAATTTCAATATCTGGGTGCTTATTTAAAATGGTATGCAAAGTTGTTGTTCCAGATTTCATGGCACCACCTATAATAAAGTCAGGGAGCTTCTCTGGTTCATCCGATATCCAACTGCTTTGTGAAGATTCTGTCATATAAAACTAAGTCGGTTAAAGTTAAAAAAAGAATTGATATAGCACATCAGATCATTCAACTTAGTAACGTCTTTAATTAGGTATGATGCGATCATACAATTTTGTATTGAATTGATCCAGAATTCCATTGATCTTAATTATTTCATCATTCGAAAGTGCCCCTTTTTGAACTTCACCATGTCGAATACTACTGTCTGGATGGGTTTTGGTTGATGGTTGTCGGTATGATGCTTCTAAATTCGTAATGGGTATCAGATCAAAAAAATGACATAGCTCTTTAAACAGATCGATATTTGATACAATATCCTCATATTTTATAACTC
>JABDKX010000113.1 GCA_013001975.1 Saprospiraceae bacterium
CCAGCAGATAAGTCAAACATTAAAAGATTTTTACGATCGCCTGGTCTGTTATTTAATGTGGCTCTTGCATGACAAGAGATACATGAGGAAGAAGGCACCAAATTCATTTCCAAAATTGAATTGCCAAGAATAAGAGTGTCACCTTTGTTGTCTGTATATTCTGTTTGGCTTCCTTTCAAACGATAATTCTGAAATACATCTGGGACATTAAATTCATCAAAAAGATCTAGTAATGCTTTTGAAGGGCCACCTATTTGAGAATAGCCTAAATTAATTGTATCGTTTTTAGGAATAAATGCTTGTGTATTTCCAAACTTATCTTTGCATCCGATATAATCACACATACCGGGATTTCCTTTATATTCAAAAGTTGACCATACCCAATTTGGTAATTCATGAGTTACCAAATGAAAACCAACCATACCCATGAGTGTATATCCGGTTGATTCACCTGTATAAATATCTGTACCATCTATAATCTTTGTATAATACTTCCCAACTTGCGATGAGTCGACTGGCATCCATTGTGCTTTTATCATCATAGCCTTTTCGGGAAAGTTAATCTTACCTGCTTTGGCCAATTTATACACAGTGTTTTGATTGTAAAGTCCCATCTCTTGTATATAATCAAACATGACCTTATTAATTCTCAATTCTTCATAATATGGGTTTGAAAAATTTAAAGTGAGCAATTCGAATCGCGTTGTTTCTGTTGTATTGTTTTTCAAATTTGCCAACATCGCCAATCCTTTGGGTGTATTCAATTTCCAAATTAAAGAATCAGATGGCCATGCGACACTCGAACAAGGATCACTGTATGCATATGTTGTTGTTGGCCATAATTCCCAATCAAGATTTTTAGGACTTTCTGTTCTAATTTGAAAACTGCGCGCCATTTTTTCCCAAACGTATTGATCAGTGTGATAAGCTGCCATGGATGCATCAGGTATATCGGCTTCTAAAATGTTCGTTTTGGAATCTGCACATTGCATCAAAAAAAACACAAAGGCAACCATTAGTATACTGTAAAAGAAATATGTTTTTCTCATTTATAATTGTTTAGTTAGTTAATACGAAGCACTAAATATTCAGTCTATCCTACTCATAATTAAAACTATAAATGAGCCCATGAGATTGACCAGAGAATTAGGAATACTTAATATAAAGTTATAGATATAATGGTATAAAAAATAGGGTATTTATACCTGTCTTTTGGAAGTGATAAATGACAGTTAGATAGCGTTAAACTTAAGGGTAAGCAGGTATATTTAGACCAAGTACAATATCTCTTTCAACTATCCATATACCGTTTATCATTTTGGGTACGACAATACCAGAGCCGCAACGATTTAACAATTTTTTTCGTTCGTTATCCGTCAATAGTGGATCATCATCAAAGACAATTTCATCAATATAGTATTTATTAAATTTGGGCTCTTTAATGGTCATATGGATATGTTCTTGCACTGGTTCGTTGGGATAAGCCGCAGGTCTAAATGTATAAAAAGTATATTTCCCATCTTTACCAGTTTTTACCCAGCCTCTGATATAACCATGTCGTTTAGCCCAACCTTCTTCATCTCCTTTCATTTCGTAGAGACCATCCCGATTTGTATGATAAATATATATGATAACATTTTCAGCAGGCGTCTTTCCATCTTTTTGAAATACAGTTCCGGAAATTTTCAACTTAGGTTCTGTTTCTTGGAAATTGGGTAACGTGTCAACAGTAAGCAATTCTTTATCACCGTATTCAAAAATAGCTTCGCATCCTTCACATCCACCTCCAACTTTGACGTCTTTTGTTTTATCAGCTTGTGAATGACAAGAAGAAACTAGAAGCATTAGAATAGCTATGTAAGATACTTGTTTCATAATTCCTTCTTTAGCTGTTATAACTTATTTTGACTCACAAATTTCTTTAAGTTTTTGCAGTGCCCCTGGATATAACTTATCCATATATTCTTCATGTTCTGCAGCAGCATCAATATTGATCGTTACTGTTGTATCACCATCCGCTTCTGTTAATGTATAATTTTCCAAAGATCCTGCCCAACCTTCGACTTCAGGACCTTCAGTAATTTCTTCTCCAGATTTTAACATGCCATAATGCTGTATGGATACAAACTTATTTTCATCATTAGCCAAAATTCTTGAAACCATACCTGCTAAATTGCCGTCCTTATCTTTAGAAACAAAAAGCATTTTATTTCCCTTTTCCCAATTCCCTTGATAAGAAGATGTTGGACTAAATATGGAAGTCCATTCTTCGTACGTTGATTTATCACTGAGTCCTAACATAACATCATAGACCTGACTTGCAGGTTTATGGATAATAATTTTATAGTTTAATGTCTTCATATTTTAAATTTGTTCAAATTTTTAATAATTCAATTTAAGCATTAAAATCCAAATCCCATTCGTAAAGTAAATTGATTGCCTTCGTCAGTAAAAGAATAATAAGGATGGATGACGACCGCACCTAATAACTCCAATGACAAACCAATGGTTTGACTGGTATGCCATTTGTCTGACAACTCATTTTTTACCCATACCCGTCCGGTATCAAGTCCACCCACTATACCAACATCCATTGGAATAAAATTATTGGGCCATTTAAATAAAAATAGTCGCAAGTCTAAATTATGATAAAATGCGGAGTGCCCTCGAAATCTGTTGTTACGAAATCCTCTCAAGTGATTACTATTTCCTAAGTCTGCAAAATGATTAAACTGCAATTCACCGAAAGACTTTTGATAACCGACAGCATTACCCAAAACCAAATTAGGCTTTTGAAGAATTTTCACATAAAAAGAAAAGTCAGTAGAAAACTGTCCTACATTTTCATCAGCACCTAACGCTTTGGTATAGCTGATTGTATTTGTCCAGTTAAATCCATTTTTCGGATACACATTATTGTCAACATAGCCAATTTGATGTTCTATTTTACCACCTAGGTATTCTTTTCGATCAAATGAAAATGGAAACAGATTATCCGTTACTCTACCCTCTTGTAATTTGATTTGTTGTGATTGGTAAATGGGTCCAAACTTAATAAAACCAGAGCTGCCTAATGGCAACTGAAAAAGAGGTTCGATATCAATGGTTTGCATGCGCACCCAATTGTATTCAATTTCGTTTTGCACATTCAAATTGTCATTGGAGATGCCGAAAAAATTCTCATAACGTGGAAAATTTACATTTGTCTCTGGAGCAAAATCTAAATTTCCCACCATATCAGTAAAGTGCCCCTCATAACTAAATTGACCTGCTTCATTACCGGTAGGTGCAACCGAGAAGCCAATCCTCTGCTTGGATTTATAAGGGTCTCTCCTCCAGCCGTGCGTTGTCCAACTGATGCCGCCACCGAACCAAAATCCATCATCTACAGTATTTCCAAAAGTAATGGTAGGAATACTTGTATTGTACTTAAACTCATTGCGATCATATTCGTTGGTCTCTAAATCTGAAGATGTAAAATCTGTCATATTTTCCCCTTTAAGTTTAATACCATCCAAGTTATCATAGACAGCGATACGTCCGTCTTCACTTTGATTGCTAACCTCATCTTTGTCTTCACCACCAATCACACGAATGTTAATTGCAGTATTCATTGATCCACTGATATTAAATTCATCTTTTCCTCTTAAACCATACAGACGAATCTCTTTTGTGTCCTCAGGCAGAAAGGTTCGTTCGTAAGTTAAAATATCTCCTTTTTTCTTTCTTATCGTATACACTTTAACCTCAACAGCGCCGTTGCCCTTTCTAACTACTTCAAACCTATCGTCATTGTCGCTTGCACTGATATCGACTTCCTTAGATAGGAATGCATACAATCTTCGCGAAATATCAATTAAATTATTCCGCCTAGACTTAAGCTTAGTGATCAACTCCTTATCATTCAATGATCTTACTTCTAGTGGCAAACCGTTCATGGATTCTTCAATGGCTTCATCCGTCAAATTCTTCTGCAGTTCTTCTGTAATTTCTTTCCATTCAGACCACTCTAAATCATGAAGAAAATAACGATCAAAATGTTTGGCATTAAAGGCTAGGTTTTTAACATCCTTGACATCACCTTTCATCGTTTTAAATTTCTTCATCATAAACGTAGAAATGTACCAAGGTATAATGCCGACAAACTTGTAGAATGCTTGATCGCGATCTCTGGGAATCGGTCGATAGATTGTTTTATCATTATCTTTAAATGTCGCCCATCGCCATTGATCATCATGTCTGTCCCAATCATGGATAAACAAATCAAAAAGGCGAGACTTCAATACCCATTTTTGATCAACATGGTGATTCTTTTTAATACGCAAGTTTTCCAGCAGGTCAACATAGCCAATGATATCCTTTGAATTGCCGAATCGACTATCATCGCGCCAATCACCACTCGGTCGTTCTTCGAGCAAGTATAACTCCTCTGGAAATTGACTGTTATAATTACCCAGTCCTCTCTGATGTTTTAAATAAACCAACTTTGGACTTGTGTAATATACACCTGCAGCTTGCGACAATTTCGGAATTATCAATGCACTGTAAGGATGACTGGCACTATTCTGATCTGCAATGACATCAACCAGTTTAAGATTTTCAAATCCTTCAGGTACTAATTTGGTATAATCTTTTTTAATCGAACGTAAGATGTATTGCTTTCCACTTTCATGTTGCATACGCAAAGAATTAGAAGCCATACCACCCCCCTTCTTAATCGGTGTCAAGCCACCAAGTTTGGTCTCAAGATCAATATTTTCTGCTACAACTTCAGTACCCCAAATATCTCTGTATTGCTTACCTAAAAAAAGCTTTTTTAAAGGACCCGCCCCAAAATTATCACTGGCTGCTACTTTTGTTGTCGGTTCTGTAATGGGAGGATATGAAACCTCTTCTTCTATGGTTCCTGGTCTTGGTTTTCTCAGTTGTGTTCTGTACTCCATGACAGGCTCAGTATTAAATCCAGTTACGGTATACATTTCAAGCCAAGTTTCAAAATCTTCATAGAAGTTTATCTTGGCAAAACCTCTGGCTTCCTTTGCATATTCAGCATCACCCCCTTTCTTTACATAATCTGTTTTACCGCCACCACCACTGACAATATATTTGAGTTTGCCTTCATTAAAGTATTGCATACCATGATCATGCCCAGAAGCAAAAATGACATTAACTCTGAGCTTTTTAGCTATGTCATTCATGCCTTGCATCAATTCTTTATTCTTTATATGTGTGATATCCTGTACGGAACCCGTTACCTGCCGAAATATGGGATACAATGAACCAATGATTGGGAGTGGAATCCAGATATTTTTTTCATGAATAGGAAACAAATGATGATTAAAACTAAAATTTCCCCCATGCAAACCATTACTCTTAATGGGATGATGCATTAAAACAACAATCTCATCATTTTTATGATCCGTAAATATCTCTTCAATATGTTTTAATAAATCCAATCGAGATTTAATATCACAGCCTTTATTAATTTTTTT
Source organism: Saprospiraceae bacterium (assembly GCA_013001975.1). Taxonomy (GTDB): domain Bacteria; phylum Bacteroidota; class Bacteroidia; order Chitinophagales; family Saprospiraceae; genus RFSX01. Next base: position 5,493 of record JABDKX010000113.1, read on the forward strand.
CTCTTTTCTCCAATCATGCATCCACCATTGAGTATCTAAAAAAACAAAGACGAGATCCTTATTTACCTTAAGTACTTTTGGATCAGCACAACCATCATTGGGGTAAAATTTTACACTTTTATCATCTTTACCATAATATGCTTCGATATATTTTTCTTGCCTTTTGATGGCTTTAAGTCCACCTTTTTTATGTTTATTCCAATCATGATTACCAGGAATAAAATATGTCTTCCCTTCAAATGTTTGAGCTAAATCTAGTTGCGCGTTTATGATTTTTTCACTTATATCTCTCGTTGGATCATCTTTCTTTGGCATGCCAACGGGATAAATATTATCACCTAAAAAAACGAGACTGGTATTTTTATCCGATCCTGTGATCATTTTTTTTACGGCATGTGTTACAAAGTTATTCCCTGAAACCAGATCGTCCACTTCACCTGTATCGCCAACGAGATATAAGGAATGCACCAATTTTTTATTTGAAGTTTTTACTTTACTTTGATCGGCGGCATCATCACTATAATAGGCTCCATTACGTGTACCACAAGAAACAGTTATAAATATGACGAGAATAAATAAGAGTTTATTCATTAAGGTATTTTTATCTTCCTAAATATATTTGAACTTAAATATTTTCCCTCTCAACCCTTGACCTTCTGTACTGATATATAAATTACTTTCCTTATCAAAGCAGATGCCTTCTGGTTGAGGATTGGTTTTTGAATTTAGAAAAATTATATTTTTTAGTTTTTTCTCTTCACTCAGAATTAATAATAAAGACCCTTTTGCTGAAATCAAATAATAATCACCCGATTCAGGATTGATAGCAATCCCAGAAGGTGAAAATTCTTTAGCGCGTTTAACCCATTTTCTTATTTTGGATTTTGATTCATTTTGAAACTTTCGATTTACAATGGCTGCTAAGTCTTCGTCATAAATTGAAAAAAAAGGATCTTGATTGAGTTCTTTTTTCTCTAAATTAAACAGATAAACACTCTTTTGGTTCTTTCTCCCTTTTTCAGCATTTATGGGTTGTCCTTTGCATGCGAGAATCAAACTATTAATTCTAGGGTCGTAACAAAGTCCCTCCACATCATTTTGAGACTTTAACGGTGTGTCATAGCTGATTGTTTTTGTTGTAATTTCATTATAGAAGAATAACTTTCCAGAGCTTTTACATGTGATGATGTCTTTGCCTACTTTCTCGATGGCTTCGTAGTCTCCTCTTTTACCGAATTTTTTGTCTTCTTTTATTTTAAATGTGTTGGCGTCTAATTTATAAATGTGCCCCTTTTCATCATTATTAGAGAGAAAGCAATTTGAAGAACTATCGAATGCTAATCCAGATATTTCAACTAACTTTTTATCAAGAATAAATGTATTTGAAGGTGATTTAAAATCATAGGAATATGTGGAATCATATTTTATTTGAGGAATATAAGTTTTGACTGAAGAGGATTCTTTAGAGTTATTCTCCTCCTTATTAGAATGACCGCAGCATATAAAAATCCAAGAAAGAAAAATTATTGTTTTAATATAATAGTGGATCATAGTATTTGGTAAAGGTTTATAAAAAAGCCATTCATTTCAAATTTACTTAAAATAATTTCTGTCGGTTGTTATAAATTAAAAAAATCGTCTCGAACCTAAGGCATAGGCGTCATCACCTATTGCTTTTATTAACCCAGCTTGAGAAGAGGCGGGGACGCCTTTCTCTTATTATTACTCTGAAAGTAATTAACACAATTATCTTATGGCAATGGCACCATCGTCTCTTGCTTTTATTAACCCAGCTTGAGAAGAGGCGGGGACGCCTTTCTCTTATTATTACTCTGAAAGTAATTAACACAATTAACTTAAAGCATAGGCGTCATCACCTATTGCATGTCTAAAATATTGACGATTCAGTCTTAGTGGTAAATAATTCTAAAAACTGCATACCTCTATATGAATTTCCTTTTTTATTTAATTTTGGACTCCAAACTGCAATGGTGTATTCACCAGGATGAACTGCAACTATACCTCCGCCGACACCACTTTTTCCTGGAAGACCTACTTTAAATGAAAATTCTCCAGATTCATCATAAAAACCACATGTTTGCATAATTGCATTGATTCTTTTGGCATGACTTAGGTTAAGAATTGGTTCATTTTTTACATTTCTAAATTTACTGTTTGCAAGAAACATAAATGTCTGACTTAATTCTTGGCAGTTCATTTTAATTGAACACATATGAAAATAAAAATCCAAAACCTTATTGGGATCGTTAATGATATTTCCAAAGGATTTAATAAAATTACAAACGGCAATATTTCTGAATCCTGCAGACATTTCAGATTTAGCAATAGCCTCAGAATAATGAATTGAAGGATTACCGCTGATATCTCTTATAAATTGCAAGAATTCCTGTTTAGGATTTTTCAATTGCGTTAACAGCATATCACAAATGACCAATGCACCTCCATTGATGAATGGGTTTCTAGGAATGCCTTCATCGGTTTCTAATTGCACCAATGAGTTAAATGGATTACCGGAGGGTTCAACACCTACGCGTTCCCATATATTACCACTTAAAGTTTGGTAAGCCATCGTCAGCGATAATACTTTGGCAATACTTTGAATTGAAAACTTCTCTAAGCAATCTCCAATTCCATATTCTTCATTTTCTATTGTAGTTAAGAATACACCAAATTTATTGGGATCTACTTTAGCCAATTCAGGTATGTATTTAGCAATTTCTCCTAAATCTTCTTCTTCCTTGATTTGCTTATAAATAGCATTAATGATTTTTTGATAGTCCGTCTTCAGTTTCATTCTTTATTGATGTATTCAATTATAATCGAAACTAAAGTATTAATTTTTAATGGAAGAACACCATTTAAAATATCATGAGCTTTTCATACAAACAAAAGAATGCTGAATATTATCCAGCATCCTTCTTTTTTGGGGTTTTCAAAAGTTGATTAATACGCGCTTTTCATTAGCAACCTTCGTGTCCAAAAAATAAAACCAAATTTTGTGACACAGGCTCACCTTGCGCATCGGTTGCAGGTGTCCAATGGCCAGGCAGATTAGTCATTAATGTTTGAAGTTTATAATCAAGCATTGGATAACCAGAAGTAGATGTAATTGTTGGGTTAACAATATCACCTGTTTTTGAAACTGTAAAACTGACCTGTCCAGGTTGCAGAGTCCCCTCCTTAATTGAAGAACATTGCGCTTGACTATTTGTCTTTAAATATGATAACAATGCCTTTTCACCATCATTATATTGGGCCTTGTGTTCCGGAGTTATTGAGATCGAAAATGCCATTTTATTATAACCTTTAAAACCAGAATCATATAATCGTTCATAATTCGCCCAAATAATAAAATTTGTTGCGTAATCAAAAGAACTTAAAAGCGCTTTCTGAGCAGTGGTGAGCATCTCATTATTACCAGGTTCATAATTTAATTTATCATCTCCGACCATTCCGATGCGAACATCTTCATAACGCGTTATTGTTCTGGTATGCTTAACGGGTAAAATATCAACAATAGATTTTGCGTTATTCAAATCATCTTTTGAAATTGTAGTCATAAACCGACTGTCAACTTTGCAAAACAAATCGAAATCTGCCTTCTTACACATTGGAACCAGGTCATTTACTGAAGCAAAAGCAACTGGGGCGCAACTATTCTTAGCTGGTTGGCATACAGGCTGACATGTAGGGGTATTCCATTTATTGATACCGTAAGCTGTCAAACAAATAAGTGTAATGAATGAACTTAAAACTATAGTACTTTTTTTCATAATCGAATTATTTAATTATTAATACAATCAAATATATATGTGCGTTGAGCATGCTAGCCAATTTGAATTGTAAAATGATGTAAACAGGTTGTAAAACTTTTGAAATGACTGTGGTATATGAATTTGACGAGAGGCGGGATGCTATTGTAACATTTTGACAAGAGGCGGAGACGCCTTTGTCTTAGTACAGATGTTCGACAAGAGGCGGGGACACATTTGTCTTAATGAAAAGATTGTTTGACGAGAAGCAGGAAATCCTTTGTCTTAGTACAGATGTTTGACAAGAGGCGGAGACGCCTTTGTCTTAGTGATGGTTAATTAACAAGTGGTGGAGACGCCTTTGTAAGGTTTTGACAAGAGGCGGGGACGCCTTTGTCTTATTGATGGTTAATTTGACAAGTGGTGGGGACGCCTTTGTCTTATAAACTTGTTGTCTGCTTAGAATCTTGGATTTACAAAATTATTATACTTAGAACCGAAGCGGTAATTAATACCAAATCTTGAAAAATATGTAAAGTCAGTATCTAATTGTTTGATTTGCAGTATGATTTCTTCATCAGAAATATCTGACTTTGCAATATTAATTCTGTCTGTTACGAAAGATAAAAATCCACCAAAATCTAAAGTTAATCCTTTATATATTTGCCATTCTATACGTGGACTTAAATAAGCATTATATAAACTAAAATCATGAAAGAATTGCTGAGCACCGAGAGAAATAGATACTTCTCCCCACTTTTGAGTTTGCTCATATTCTATTGTTAAACTGTGTCGCCCTACCCATTCTTTTTCCTTTTCATAAATAGTGGGCTCTGTATAATCATAATATTCAGGGCCTGCAGAATAGAAAAAAGAAAATCTCCTTGTTTGAGCCTCTGAATATGGAAAGATATTATATTCAACAGCAGCCCGAATGGTTGTACTGACATCTGTATTTCCAAAAGTTGATGAACCAGACTGGGACATTCCCCCTAGTGACCAGTGAGGGCTCAAACTTTTGACATATTCTAAGTAAAAGTTATACGATTTGAAGATACTGGTAATTTTTTCTCCATCGGTCAAAGTAAAGATATTCTCTTGATAATTGTATCGGGATGAAAATTCAAATTTGTGTTTATCTGTAATTCTATTTGCAGAAAACCGACCTGAGATACTTGAATTTTTATAACTCTGCTCCCCTTCAATCCAACCATTTCCTCCAACATTAAAAACCCAATAATTCCAAGGATCCTGTTCAGTCTCTGCGGATTCACTTGGAACGCTTGTTCCCGCAATGGAATATTCAACATCATTCAGCATGTCTGTTTGAACAATATATTTTAACAGACCCCTTTTTAAACCTTGAACAAGCTGATCTCTTTGTATTGACTCTGTGGAATTGGGATCTATCACATAGGTCAAAGTATCTTTCATTCCAGTAAAGTCATTATTTCCTTGAAATACCAGTTGCACTTTTCTTCCTCCAGCACCTGTTCGTTGATTTGTTGCCAATATGAAAATATCAGCTTGTACGCGATCTTGCATATAATTGACGAAGGTTATCTGTTCTTTGACATAATTCCTATAACATCGCATTTGGCAATCTATAAAAATTGTAGGTTTAGAATCTTGAGCACTTGCCATGACTAATAGCAAAAAGAGAGAAAAAAAAGTTAATACAAAACGTCTCATATTCAAAGTATAAATGATTTTTGATTATGGCTCTCATTAAAGCCATATAAGAATATGGTCACAAGGTATGACGATTATGTATAGAATCAAGTTTTAATATGTAAAATGATGTAACAGATGTGTAAAATGTATGTTAGGGATATAAGTAGATCGCTTTATACCATAATTAACCCTTAATATCTATCGTTTTCTTCTATAATGACTTTGTACCAATTGATTAATGTAAACAGTAGTTGACAAATGGTCAAATTCCATTGCAATGGACATTTCATTAAACAATGAAACACCACCTCCAAGAAGGATTGGAATAGTGGTCATTCGTAATTCATCAATTTTATCTGCTTCTAGGAAATTGTGAATCGTTTGGCCGCCATCTATATACAAATTCAAAAATCCCTTATTATGAATTTGCTCTAGAATCGCTGTCACATTTCCATTTAATATCGTGACCTTACCTTCACATTTTTTTGGTACCTTATTTAGAGAATGAGACAGCACAAAGAGATGTTTAGAATAAGGCCATTCACCTTCAAAGCCACAAACAACGTCAAAGGTATTTCTGCCCATAACTATGGCATCTATTTCGTTCATTAAATCAAGATAACCAAGGTCATCATTTTCTGGGTTGGGCGTACTGTGCAGCCAATCTATTCCGCCTTTTTTATCTGATATATATCCATCCAAACTTTGAGCTATAAAGACTATATTTTTAGGTTTCATTTATTTAAATGATTAAATACCAAAATATGATGGTTATGATGCTAACTCTTTTTCCAATTCTTCTAGAGACTTTCCTTTTGTCTCAGGCAACAACTTAAATAATAAGAAGAAAGCAATCATAGCAAAGAGTGCATAAATCAGGAAAGTGGCAGCACTTCCAAAAGTTTCTAATTGCCATGGAAAAAATTGAACAACAAAGTATGAAGTTAAACTATTGGTGAAACCTACGGTAGAAATCGCGATCCCGCGAATACTGTTTGGAAATATTTCTGATAATAAAACCCACATAACTGGTCCCAATGAAAAAGCAAAAAATGCTACAAAACAAAGAATACCTATGAGCAATAAAACAGCATTCAGATTACCTGCTGCTTTAACTAATTCTCCTTTATGAAGTGTTACATCAGATCGTCCCAAAACTTCATGTAAAGCTTGACCAAATAATACATCATTATCAAATGATTGTCCAATAAGTGGAGTCAACTTTGTTTTATCAATTACAATATTTAAAGCGTCTACTTTCGATTGGTCTAAAGAATAAGTTGCGCTTTTAAAACCGTACGCTACAAGAAGAAGCGAAAATGTGATACCGGCAATTCCAGTTAAGAGCAACGGTCGACGTCCAACTCTGTCGATTAAAAAAACTGCAATTAAGGTAAAAATGACATTGATGATGCCGACCCAAACAGATTGTACGAAAGAAGCATCCGTACCTATTCCAGTTAATTCAAAAATATTGGTAGCATAGAAAAAGACTGCATTTATCCCAACGGACATTTGAGCTATGGCAATGATAAAAGCTATAGCTAATATTTTTTTATATTTTGGCTTAAATAAACTTTTTAATGAATCTCTAAAATTAAGTTTTTCACTATTTAAACTTTCAGCAATACTTTCTTTGACAGCTGAGACTATTCCATTTGTTTTCTCTGCGCCATTTATCTTTGTGATAATATCAGATGCTTCTTCATCTTTACCTTTCATTATTAACCACCTAGGACTATTTGGAATAAAAAACAAAAGAATAAAATAAACCAAAGCTGGAATTGCTTCGACACCCAACATCCATCGCCATACATCTTCAGCTAAGTTATTATTTAATGCAAATTCACTTCCTGACTTGCTCAAATTTAGAAAGTAATAGTTGGAAAAATAGGCCACAGAAAAACCAAGCACAATGGCTAACTGTTGTATAGAGACCATACTACCTCGCATTTTAGCTGGTACTATTTCAGCGATATAAACAGGAACCAAAACCAGTGCTGATCCAAAAGCAATTCCTCCAATTAACCTAGCTATGATTAAGGTTAAATAAGAAGGTGCCAGTGCAGAAAAAATAGCAGATATAGAATAAAGTAATGCAACAAAAATAAGGACTTTCTTTCTTCCTATAGCATCGGACACACCGCCTGCAAATAACATTGCTAATGCAGAACTTATTGTTACAGAAGCCACAACCGTACCCAATTCCAGACTTGTTAAATTAAATTCTGCAGTGATAAAACTATTACAGCCACTTATAACGGCGGCGTCAAAACCAAATAAAAAACCACCAATAGAAACTATAGTTGCTAGAAATAAAATATACTTTTTTGTTTGCATTTTAAGTAGATATATAATTAATGGCTTGAATATAGGCATTAATTAAAATTGACCGGCTAATTTAATTATTTTGATTCTTATAATGTCGAAGACAAGAATCCACAACTATGAGAATAAATGTCTACTCTATTGCCTTCAGAATCTATAATTTGAGAAAAGAATTCAAATTTGAAAATTATTCTTCTATAAAATGTTTCCGATAATAGTTATTATAATTCTTTTTCCACTCTCTAGCTGCACTATTATAAAGCTTAGAAAGTCTTGGCTTTTTATCAGAAAGTACTATCGCATCATCTAATTTAAGAAATCGTTTATCGATGAAAAATTCATATAGATTTTTTATTCTTTCATAGTTAGGCTCACTATAGTCTGCAAGCATAAAATCTTTTTCAACTAAGCTTGCTATAAAAATTAGATTTCTATTTTCTTCTTCACCAGGTGTTGCCAAAAGATCAACATTAAATCCTGATTTTTCAAATGTTTTATATACAGACTTAGCGGCCAATCCTTTTTCGCCATTTATGTAACCATAAAAATTAGACATAATCATACCTTCAGGTTTAAGGATTTTTTTTGTGTCTTCAAAACCTTCAATAGTTAATAAGTGTTCAGGAACTGATTCACTTAAAAATGTATCGAAAATGACCAGATCATATTTTTTAGTACAAGTCTTGATAAAATGTCTTGCGTCATCGATTATAACATTCGTTAAAGGATCAAGATTGAAATATTCAAATGACACATCACGAATCCGTTCATCAATTTCTACAACATCAACATTATAACCTAACCTATCTAATTGTTTTACAATGGTACCACCACCTAGTCCTAAAAGTAAAACATCAGATCCAGCAGGTAATATAGAAGCCGCAGTGGGAAAGTAATGAGACCAAGCCCAAATACTATATTTAAATTCATCTTCATGACCAACATATGTTTGCAACGTGTTATTGACCAACAATGCTCTTCCTATTCTATTATCAGATGTTATATCATAAGATGGATGATCGACTACTTTTACTTGGCCAAGAATTCCTTCAGACTGATATAAAATTTTATACTCATCATTATATTCAAATCGAGGTAAAACACTTGCTGCACAACTCAACATTACGGCTATTAAAACAATTAATGCTTTACTATCTTTTTTTCTCATCAAAAGTAATAAAGGGATAATCGCTAATATTAGTCCCGAAATAATAGCAGGATATGTTAACCCAAATGAAGGTATTATTATGAAACCCATCAAGAAAGTATACAGTATACCTCCAAGAGTCGAAATTGCATAAACAGTTCCAGCATTATTTCCTGCACTCTCTTTATTGTCGGTTAAGAGATTTATTATGATTGGTGAGACCATTCCCATAAATGCTAACGGTGGCATCATAAAGATCATCAATGAAAAAATAGCACCCATTTCCAAACTTAAATTGATAGCCAATTCCATGATAATATCACTAGTAAAAGGCATAATAATCAATAATATTGATGCTATTAAAATTACATAATATAACAACCTGAAATTACCAGCATACTTTTGTGACAATCTTCCTCCAATAAAATATCCTAATGTCAATCCTCCTAAGGTCAAAGCTAACGCAGCCGCCCAAACATAAAGAGACGTTCCAAAATAAGGAGCCAATAATTTTGCACCAATCAACTCGCAAGCCATAACAGACCCCCCTTCAATAAAGGATAAAAGCAATAATAATTTTCGATTTATAGGATTAGACATTTTTCATAATTTCTGATACAAATCTAAAAAAAGGTGTACCAATTTATATTGATACACCTTTTTTATTTAAATAAAAATATTTAATTAATGATGAGCAATCGGATCTGCATTTCCATCAGGATCGTTGCTTACAGTACCACTTGTTGTAATACCTCCTATAAGTAAAATTCCACAAACATGCGGAGCAGCCATTGAAGTTCCACTTAATGTTGCATAACCTCCATTTTTATAAGTTGAAGGAATTGACGAACCAGGTGCACAATAATCTACTGGCGGGTTACCGTAATTAGAAAAACCTGACCAAACATCTCCATTCGCCATTGATGAAATTGTATAAATATCATCTCCATTAACTCTTGCAGGAGAAGAATTATTTGCATGTCGTGATTCGTTTCCAGCTGCTAAAGAAAAAGGACAAGCATTTGAAGCAGCAAATACTGCATTATCTAATGCTGTAGATATTCCACCACCTAAACTCATGTTAGCAGCATCTCCATTAGTTGCATTAGCACCAACATAATCAACTCCTGCTATTACACCAGAATTAGTTCCATTTCCTCTTCTATCAAGTACTCTTACTGCAACTACTTCAGCTCCTGCAGCTACACCGATAACACCAATTTCATTATCAATTGCAGCTACTGTTCCCGCTACATGAGTACCGTGACCATTGTAATCTTCAGGAGACTGATTAGAAGGACTTCCACTTAAAAATGAAATAGAATTTGCAACATCAACATTTAAATCTGGATGATCAAGATCAATTCCAGAATCAATTATCCAGGCTTTACCAGCATTTGTGCCATCAATGGCACCTCCTACACGAGTAACACCCCAAGGAGTTGATTGCGATGCACCACCGCCTCCACCACCGCCTCCACCTGGAGGACCTCCCATGCTTACATGGAACATTTGGTCTTGCTCGATATAATCTATTCTTTTATCTTTTCTTAAAGTCTTTAGTTCAGTTTCATTTAACTTTAATGCGAC
>JABDKX010000257.1 GCA_013001975.1 Saprospiraceae bacterium
ACTTGTATGGCAATAGGCAACATGACAACTGTACTCGCTGTATTGCTGATCCACATACTAAGCAATGCCGTCGCCAACATAAATCCCAAAACCACCCGGTCAGGACTTGTTCCTGTGCGTTTGATAATGTTAAGCGCAATTCGTTTGTGAAGATTTACTTTTTCTAATGCTAATGCCATTACGAAACCACCAAAAAATAAATAGACGATGTGGCTTCCGTAATTGCCAGATGTTTCTTTGATATCCATGATGCCAAACAATGGGAATAGTACCAACGGAATTAAAGCTGTAACTGAAATAGAGACTGGTTCAGTCAACCACCAAACGATCATCCAAGCTGCAACAGAAATGACGTTTTGAACTTCCTCATTTATTATAAAAGGAGGGAGGACTTGAAGTAGAATAAAAAGAAGAGGACCTAAAAGAAGTCCAACTTTTTTATACTTAGAAAACGAATACATGCGTCTAAGTTAGAAAAAGAAAATTGAGAATAAAGAGAGAATGAATAATTCTTGTTTATTTATTTTTCTTCGCTTGGAATTTCTTCCCAGGTATAACTTTTTTGTATAATTTTCCAGGAACCTTCATATTTGAGAAGTAAAAAATAATCTGTGAATACACGCCAGCCTGGTATTTTTATTTCAGCTTTTGCAACGGCTGCATCTTTTACAAAATCGATGGAAATTATTTTTCCCTCACGACTATTTTTTTTACCAACTTTGATATTTGAGATATACTTTTCTCCTGAACGTATTCTCAATGTGTCCGCAGCGACTGTATATAAATTGAAATCAGGATGAAATGCTTTTCTTAATCTTTCGGGTTGTCCATTACCTGTTCCTTCTATGTAGTCCATTAGGGTGGCCGTAATGGCATCAATCTCTTGTTGTTCTGTAGTTGATTGTGCGTTTAAAGTAGAGACGTAAATAAATGTTGAGAAAAATATTATTACAAATGTTTTCATAATTAGCTTTTTAATCTTCAAGTATCAAGGTATAAAAATCTGTTCTTTTAAAGGCTTATTCCGTAGATTAACATCCATATTTTATCGAATTGAATCTGGTGAAGTCAACAACATTTGACTTTACTGTCTCTAAATGACCAATCCATAAGATTTAAGTGAAATGTTTTCTATGAATATTTAAATATTTAATATGACCAGTAATTGTCTATTTTTCGAATATCGGTGTTATTTCATGTTATAAATTTTCGAAATCATTACCTTTAATTACTTTTTATTGATGAATTTTTATTTAACATATCTTATTGGTGCTTTTGACCCTTGGTCATTGGCTTTCTATGTTGCCTCAGCAATCATAGGTTTCCTCTTAGGATGGGCAGTATTTGGTTCATTTAAAGAGAAATTTGCTCAATTAAATCAACAGCACCATATGCTAAAATCTTCTATGGACAGATTAGTTGACGAATATTCAAATTATAAAGTAGCTATCGATAAAAGCTTATTGGAAAAGGATGAGGAAATGCTCAAACTCAATAGGCTGTTAAGAGATACTAAAGACAATAGCAATCCTGGTTTGGAAAAAGATTATCAAGCTTTGAAAGGTAAGTATAAAGATTTAAAGAATGCTTATTTAAATTTGAAATCGGCTTATCCTAAAAAGAAAGAAATATATAAAATTGTTGATCAGCTTAAAAGCGAACTAGAAGATGCAAAGATAAAATTGAAGAAACAAGATATTTTATTGCTTAAAGCTAAAAGCGAATCCTTTCCGAGAAACAATAACAAAGAGATAGAAGCGTATAAAAAACATATTTCCAAGTTAAATGATAAATTAAAGGTGCAGAAAAATTCTATAAAATCTATTGATATAAAAGAACTCAACAAAGAGAACAAATCTTTAAAGAAAAAACTAAAGAAATACAAAAAGCAACTCAATAAAAAAGCCAGAGTTAAAACTGAGACAGTTGAGCTTGTGGAAACAATAGATGTTAAAAAATTGATTGAGTTTATTGAAAGTGGTAAATTGCTGAAAAGAAGAAAAAGCAAAGTACTTTCAAAAGATGACTAATTCAAAAATAGAAGATTACATATCTAAACATCAGTGGTCAAAACCACTCCAGAAATTAAGGACGGCATTATTAAAAACAGAATTGGTAGAAACCGTTAAGTGGGGTATGCCTGTATACACAATTAATAATAAAAATGTTGTAGGCCTTGCAGGTTTTAAGCATCACTTTGGCTTGTGGTTTTATCAAGGCGTCTTTTTAAAAGATGAGCATCATATTTTGAGGAATGCACAAGAGGGTAAGACGAAGGGAATGAGGCATATCAAATATAATGATGAAAAAGAAATAGATATGAAGATCATAAAATCTTATGTCAATGAAGCTATTGCAAATGCCAAACTTGGTAAAGAGATCAAACCAGAAAAAAGTAAAATTAAATGTCCCCCAATTTTCGAAGATTTTCTAAACGATAATAAAAAGCTCAAGAAAAAATTTGATGATTATACGCCAGGCAGAAAAAAAGAATTCTACGACTATATCGGCAGTGCTAAACGTGAATCTACACAGTTAAAAAGATTAGACGAGTGTCGATCTCTTATTGAAAAAGGCTCCTCTCCAATGGATAAGTATCGAAAATAAAGGGAACAGTTTTATTTGGTTATTTTGAATAGATTAGCTTAAAGGACTTTCGTTACTTACGCTGCTTTTTTATAATTGCTGATTAACAACTTAATTTTTAATCCGTTTTCTGAATTAATAACCATTTCGGCACTTAGTTTTTTTGAAAAGGCTTTAATAAGTTCATATCCAAATGATTTTCCTTCGATGTCAGATAGATCATTGACACCAGATCCATTGTCAGAAATTTCTAAATGGATTTGATTATTGATTTCTTTTAATACTATATCAATTTTACCTCGCTGATCATCTTTAAATGCATGTTTAAGTGCATTGCTGACAAGTTCATTTAGAATTAAACCTAACGGTATCATCGTATCTACATCAAGAATCATCTCTTCGACCATTAAGTTGTAAGAAATATTTTCCTCATCGATATTATATGAGTCGAACAGATTTTCACACAGCTGTTCCAAATAATTATAAGTATTAACTCCAGACATGTCTTGGTTTTCATAAAGATCCTGGTGTATAAGGGCCATAGAGTGAACCCGTTCTTGGCCTTGTTTCAAAGCGGCTAAAGCAATAGGGTCCTGAACATATTTTGATTGTAACGCAAGTAGAGAAGAAATAACCTGTAAATTGTTTTTAACTCGGTGATGTATTTCTCTAAGAAGGGTGTCTTTTTCATTCAAAGAAGATTTAATCAAATTGTTTTGAACTTGAACACGTTTGTATAATCGATAAACGAAAATTGAAAGTAACGAAAACAACAACAAGGCTAGGCCACCTCCGACAATCGTTATTTTTTGTTTGGAAAGCCTCTCTGCTTTAAGTTTATTTTCATTGTTGAGTAATGCTATTTCCTTGTCTTGTTCCTTCTTTTTATACTGCGCCTCAAGATCAAAAACCATTTCACTTTGTCTCAAGTTATTGATAGAATCCCTAAATATATAATACCTGTTGGATGCCCTTAGTGCTTCTTTGTAGTTTTGAAATTTTTCATGATACATTTTGTCCATTAATAAAAAAGTCAACACATTTCTAGGTCCTAACTCACCATCGGAAATTAAGCGACATTCATTGAGATGAAATGTAGCTTTTTCTTTATTATTTTTAATTATGTAAAATTTGAACTTTGTGTAATGGTATGCAATAATATGGTTCAAGACTGTTGCTTTGGGGAGTAAATCATCTGCTTGTGCCAAAGATTTTTCTGCATCTTTTATATTACCTAAATTTAAATGACACAGGGCAATGTCACTTATTGTAGATAGGGCATTGTTAACTATTCGAGAATTTAGAAAATGGGGTAAACTTTCTTCAAATAGTTCAATGGCTTTTTCGCAATTACCTTCACGTTTAGCTATTCTTCCGGATATATTTAAACAACTTGCTATTTCTTTTTTTAAATTATATTCTTTAGCTACATCCATAGCTTTTTTTACATAATCTTTTGCTTTATCCAGATTGTTTAATTCTTCAAAAATATTTCCAATTCTCCTCAATGTGGAACTGAGAATCATGCTTTTATTCTGGCCTTTTAGATAAGGAATTGCATTTATATAGTGATCAAGGGCTTTGTTCTTATTTCCAAAATACATTTCGATGCTGGCATAGCCTTCATAGATGTTCCCTAAGAGCGAAGTATCATTATCTTCTATTGCTATATCTAAGGCTATGTTTATATATTCATATGCTTTTTCTTTGTTGGCCTTACCCATAAATATATTGGCAACTCTCAAACTGGCCCTTTTCCGATTATCTCGACTTAAATTATTATTGTTTAACGCTTCGAAATAAATGTCTTTTGCTTCATCAAATTTTGACATTAAGTAATACATTTCAGCTCTAGGAACAGTAAATTCTAAAAACCGTGTATCGTCACCAATTGATTGAAAATAGTCTTCAGCTTGTTTTAAAACTATGATCGAGGAATCCAGTTTAAATCTAACAGTATAACAGTACTGCAATCCTTCATAAGCAGAAATTAAACTGTCTAAATTTGGGTTTTCATCATCTTTGAATGTTTCAATAATTTGCTCAAATTGTGAAATGGCTAATGCCGTTTTACCATTTTTTAAATTATCATTGGCTTCAGATATTGAAACTTGGGCAAAGATAGAGCAGGATAAACAACAAAGTATTATCAGTATGGGGCAGAAACTTTTCTGAGTTCTATTCATATTATGCCAAATCCACATGCCAATAAGCTAGTATAGCCAAAAGTTTGCCGAAATTTTGAAATAACCTCGAAATTAGCCCATGAAGTTAATGAATGCTTACTAAATCGTATAATTAGCTATGAAAAATAGGATTTTTAGGTGATTTTACTCCGATTTAGGTATCAGATTGTTTTCCATAGCAATTCTAACTAAGCCTGCTGTATTTCTTGCATTTAGTTTAGCTAGAAGATTAGAACGGTGAGATTCTACCGTTTTTAAAGAAATAAACAGTTGGTCTGCTATTTCCTGAGTTGTGTGCTCTTCCATAATCAATGCGAGTACTTCTTTTTCTCTTCTAGATATTTTAGGTAATTCTGGTTTGGATTGTTTAGATGCTGTTCTTTGTTTCATCAATCCTTTCATTATAGTTTGGGTGACATCATCACTAAAGTATGATTTCCCAGATAGTACAGTATTAATAGCAATGAGCAATTCTTCTCGTCCTGTATTTTTTAAAATATATCCCATTGCACCATTGTTAAGAATTTCTGTAACAAAACTCTCTTCATTAAACATAGAAATAGCCAGCACTTTGGTAGGCTTAAATTTAGTGGTGACTTCTTTACATACGTCAATACCACTCATGCCAGGAAGATTTACATCTAACAGTAAAATATCAACTTCATTAGCTTTTAGGAAATCAATAACAGTGGGTCCATCTAAACAACGACCTACAACTTGAATTGAATCTTCATTTTTGAGAATAGAAGCTATACCATCTGCAAACATAGCATGGTCGTCTGCGATTAAAATCTTAGTCATAGGTTAGTTTATAATTTGCATAAAAATGTATTGTAAAGATATATCATTAAATGATTAAAAAATTGGGGGTATCCCCCTATATAAGATTGGGTGATTACAATGATGAAAAACATGGTAAAGAAATAGACCTTTACAATATGTTAAATGAAACAGACCACATGATGAACGCATTGTGTATAAAAATAAAGCTGGTTATGCCGCTAGTTTTTCTCTAGAATAGTTTTAGTTGGTTTTCAGAATTCTAGGTTAGTTAATACGACCGGAACCAGGTGATCTTAAGCTTTGAGAGCAGACTTTCATAAGTTGAACCCCATTAGCCCAAGATATATACCTGGTTCCTTTTTGAAAATTGATGATTAATATATAAAGCTATCCCATATATTTTTTTGTTTCCCACAAACCAAAAGATTAACTCATTGGGATTGACTATTGCAAAATTGAAGAAAGCTCTCATAAAGATGAGAGCTTTTCTTTTTTATTCTAATTCAAAATAGTTACCTTAATTCCAATTTCATTTCATGATCAGACACACCACATTTTTTATTTTTTTTATACTTATAAATATCCCTTTCGGTAATTTATATGCACAAGATGATACCAGTCATGAAGCCAATATAAAAGCCCTCAATGAGGCAAGAAAAAACAAAGATTACAAAAAACTTGCTGACTTATATTCTGCGCTGGCAAAATATGAAGAGGAGACAAACCGAAATTACGAACGTTCGTTTGAATACTTGAGAAGAGCACTTGAATATTATAATTTAGAAAAGGATACTGTCAATATAAAAGACGCCGAATATGATATGGCTCGACATCTTATTGAAAACGGAATGTACAATGAAGCTTTCGACGCATTTAAGGAATTGGAAAAATATTACTTAGAAATTGATGATAAACAAAAGTTAGCAGCCATCGGGTTGCAGTATTTTACAATTTATTTTGAAAAGCTTGATATTAATAAAGCCAAAGATGCTTTGGATAAATCTAAAGTGTATTTGGACAGTATCAATGATCAAACATTACACATTCGCTACCTTATTGAAAGTATTCGTTATCATGAAATTATAAGAGAATATGATGAAGCACTCGTTTTAAGTAATCTGTGTATTGAAGAAAGTTTATTATCAGAAAATAATTTAGATCAAGCAAAATGTCTTGCTTTACGCGGAAATATAAGTTTTGAAACCGAAGACTATTTAGTAGCTATTTATGATTACGAGCAGTCACTTTCATATTTAGAGAAGATTCCTTACAGCAAAAACAGACTTGAAGTCTATGGTAATCTCGCTGAATGTTATGGACGGTTAGAAGATTATCAAAAAGCTTATGAATATCGAATAAATTATGCAGACCTTCAGGATAGTATTCTCAATGAGAATAGAGTCATGGCTGTTAATAACATCACATACAAATTTGAAACAAGGCAGAAAAATGCAGAAATCAAATTATTAGAAAAGGAAAAGGCATTTGCACAAGAGTCAAATTTACAGCAAAAAAGAGCACTTACAGTTTTGGTCGTTGCTATGACTGGTCTCTTATTTGGAATCTATTACATCGTTAGATTTTATCGAGAAAAAATTAATACTGCAAAAATTATTGAAGAGCAGAATAATAAAATCAATAAGCAAACAATAAACGAGCTTCAAGATAAAATTCAAATCAACTCGATGTATTCTATGATCCAAGGTCAAGAAATCGAAAGAGAAAGAATTGCAAAGGACTTACATGATAGTTTAGGAGGCTTGTTATCTACGATAAAGTTACAAGTAGATAATATTAGAAATAATGAATCAAATGTTGAAATGATACCTGCTTTTCAAAACGCTACTCAGCTGCTTGATACGGCTGTTTCAGAAGTCAGATCTATTTCACAAAACTTACAACCCGGTGCATTAAGTCGTTTAGGACTCATTCCGTCGATTAAAGATTTGATCAATAGGTATGATAGTAAAACAGGTCCAGAAATTATTTTTCAACATTTTGATATTCCAACAAAAATCGATCAAACAATTTCGTTGAGTATTTATAGGATAATTCAAGAGATACTTAATAATGCAATTAAGCACGCCAAAGCAAATGAAATATTATTGCAATTAAATAAAGAAGGGAATGAAATTGTGATTCATATTGAAGATGATGGTGTGGGATTTGACGCTAAAAGAAATTATCAAAGTATGGGCTTGAAAAATATTAAGTCAAGAGTCAACTATATGAAAGGCAGTATTGAAATAGACTCTAGAATTGGAGAAGGCACTTCTTTTTTAATACATGTCAATATAGGAGCCTAGGATGTTAAATTTTCCTTTTGAACTAGATAAAATTAATCTTCCCAGTCCAATTTCATTAATTGATACATTTGAAAACAACATCGACTTATATGTCAAAAATGAATCCCAAATTCATCCTGAGTTTGGTGGAAATAAATGGCGGAAACTTAAGTATAATTTGCAAAACTATTTTGATAGAAAA
>JABDKX010000042.1 GCA_013001975.1 Saprospiraceae bacterium
CGCGTTTCTTTACGGCAAATGTTGCCTTGGTTTGGAACCATTAGTTCTCGAGAGGAATATATGTCCGCTATGGCAGATGCTAAATACGAAGACATTGTCATTGCAAAACGAAAGTTAATGGTTTCAGTATCGCAATCTTACTATAATCTTTATGCAAACAAGGCAAGACAAGAAGTGCTAACTGAAAACATCAATCTACTCGAAACTTACGAAACATTGGCACTAACATCCGTTGAGGTTGGTAAAGCATCCGCAGTAGATGTATTGCGTTTACAAATGCGCCAAAACGAAATGCAACAACTAAAAGAGGTGTTGCAACAACAATTTTTAGCAGAACAAACTAATTTTAATAACCTATTGAATAGGGATAACGATATTTCGGTCAATGTGGTAGATAGTATAATGATACCTTCAGAAGATTTCGATATAACTGTTGAAAATTTAACATTACATCCTGAACTACTGAAATACGACAAACTCTATCAATCCATAGAACAATCAGAGGTGCTTAACCAAAAAGAAAGCAGTCCAATGATTGGTTTAGGGTTAGATTATATTCCGGTTGCAGAGCGTACAGATATGAACCCAATAGATAATGGCAAGGATGTAGTAATGCCAATGATTTCATTTTCTATACCAATTTTCAATAAAAAATATAAATCCCAAACCAAGCAAAATCTGTTGCAACAAGAGGAAATCACAGCTCAAAAACAAGAGCGATTGAACATTTTGGAGACGCTTTTGGCTAAAGCAATTAACGAACGTATATCGGCAAGAATAAGTTATTCTACCCAAACTAAAAACTTAAAGCAAGCCAAAGATGCAGAAGATATTTTAATCAAGAGCTATGAAACAGGAACGATTGATTTTAATGATGTGTTAGATATACAAGAGTTGCAACTAAGGTTTCAAATGAACCAAATAGAATCTGTTAAGACTTACTATGTGCAAAGTACCATCATTAATTATTTAATACAGTAATTATGACACATACTTTTTTTATAAAAAATATGGTTTGTAATCGATGTAAACTCTCGGTTTTAAATCTATTGAATGCTAAAGGTTTTGAGGTGGAATCTATTCAACTTGGAAAAATAATTGTGGTCGAAAATCCCAATAACAATTATGAGGAATTTGAAAAGGAGTTGAATGCTCTAGGGTTTAAACTCATTAAAGACCCTTCAAAAGCATTGGTGGAAAAAATTAAAGTAGCAATCCTACAACAAATAGAAAAAGGAGTTAATGAAGTTGTGCTAACAAATTTGGCAAATGATTTAGGGAAAAACTATGCTTTGTTGAGTAAAACTTTTAGCAAGTCAGAAGGAATAACACTTGAAAAGTATTTCATCAATTTGAAAATTGAAAAAGCCAAAGAATATATTCAATTGAACCAGCACAATTTTTCTGAAATAGCCTATAGCCTTAATTATAAAAATAGTAGCCATTTATCGAAACAGTTTAAACAAATTACTGGAATGTCAATGACAGACTATAAAAATTTACAAAATGGAGACAGAAAATCCTTGGATGAAATTGTATAAAAATTAGACAGAATTAGAATAATATTAAAAGGTAAGTCCTTGTAATTTAGCCTAATAAATCTAAAACTAAAAAAATGAAACATTTATATCACATACACGGAATGACCTGCAACGGATGTCGCAATCACGTGGAAGAAACACTCTCTAAAGTGGAAGGCGTTTCTGAAGCAACAGTTGATCTTGAAAAAGCTGAAGCAGCCATTGTTATTGAATCACATATTCCCATTGAAAGATTTCAAGAAGCCTTAAAAAAGGATGGTGACAGATACAGTATTCATAAACAAGGTGAACATCACCATCATACTGAAGCTAAAAAGGAAAAGCAACCAAAAGGAAAAGGCACAGGCACATTTTATTGTCCGATGCATTGCGAAGGCGATAAAACTTATGATAAACCAGGCGATTGTCCTGTTTGCGGAATGGATTTGGTCGAAGAACAAAATCTATCAACTTCTTCAACAGAACAATGGACGTGTCCTATGCATCTAGAAATAATCAAAGACGAAGCAGGTTCGTGTCCTATTTGTGGAATGGATTTAGTGCCAATGGAACCTGACCTTTCAGCTGAAGATAAAACCTATAAAAAACTATTAAAGAAGTTTTGGATTGCCACAGCATTCACCTTACCAATTTTCTTAATTGCAATGAGCGAAATGCTCCACAACAATCCGTTATACGTCCTAATGGAACAGCAATATTGGAACTGGATTCAGTTTGCGTTGTCTTTTCCAGTAGTATTTTATGCCACTTGGATGTTTTTTGAACGTGCATATAGAAGCATTAAAACTTGGAATCTCAATATGTTTACGCTTATTGGTATTGGTGCAGGGGTAGCTTGGTTGTTTAGTGTCGTGGGATTGTTATTTCCAGATGTATTCCCTGAACAATTCAAAACGGAATCAGGTGCAGTCCACGTTTATTTTGAAGCAGCAACGGTAATTCTAACATTAGTGCTTTTAGGTCAATTGTTAGAAGCTCGCGCACATAGTAAAACCAATTCGGCAGTAAAAGAACTGTTGAAATTAGCACCAAATAAAGCTATAAAAATTGAAGATGGTGAAGAAGTTGAAGTCAGTATTGACGAGATAGAACTTAATGATATTCTCAAAGTAAAACCAGGTGATAAGATTCCTGT
>JABDKX010000079.1 GCA_013001975.1 Saprospiraceae bacterium
AGATGTTGGTTTTGATGTCGATATTGGTCCTTTATTCCAGACACCACAGGAAGCAGCCAAACAAGCCGTAGAAAACGACGTGCATATACTTGGTGTGTCTTCATTAGCAGCAGGCCATAAAACCTTAGTACCACAGGTAATAGAAGAGTTAAAAAAATATGGTCGCGATGATATTATGGTAATTGTTGGTGGTGTAATACCAAAACAGGATTACCAGCATTTGTTTGATGCAGGAGCCGTTGCTGTATTTGGGCCAGGTACTAAAATAAGTAATGCTGCTATTAAGATTCTTGAGATTTTAATTGATTAGTTGCTGAAACACGCAACTAAGCATACACGAATACGTTAGCCTTCATTAAAACCAACTTCTAGCCAATGATAAAATTCTTTAGGAAAATTAGACAAAAAATGCTGACTGAAAACAAGTTCAGTAAATATCTACTATATGCTATTGGTGAAATCATTCTTGTTGTTATTGGAATTTTGATTGCATTGCAGATAAATAATTGGAATGAAAACAGAAAACAACAGATAAAATTACAGCAAATTTACCATGAAATACTAGCAGATCTAAAAAGAGAAAGAGATTATGCAAATTTTATAATTAATAAGTTTGAAGGGCAACGAAAAGCTTACTCGGATTACCTCGAGAGTTTTAGTAATACAAAAATCACAAGAAAATCAATGTACCGAAAGCTACTAGAGCTTAATATGGAAGGGTATCCGATAAATTCTAATTCGAGTATTGTTGAATCCTTGCAAAATAGTGGCGAGATTGTCCTATTACCTCAATCAATAAGAAACAGACTCATCAATTTAAGGCGTCAACAAAATAAAATCATAGTTGATGAAGGCTTGGATAATCGAGGAAGAATGGGTGTTATGGAACGACTAACGATGCTTATTGGTTCCTTAAGTTTAGATGAAAGATTAAAGAATCAAAAAGAACTTAGATCTGAATTAAAAATTGAAGAAAACATTAATCAAATAATATTAGGTCTGGAAGCTGGACAAGAATGGATGGATTTTTCCGAATCAAAATCGATACGGCTATTAAAGGAATTTGTTAATGAAATTAATGCAGTAGAGAAGCTGATCATAGAAGAAACTAAATAACGAAAACACAACAATAGTTGTGCTTCATTATAACCAATCAATAACCAATGATAAAATTCTTTAGAAAAATTAGACAAAACTTACTATTGGAAAACAAAACTGGAAAGTATTTTAAATATGCTATTGGTGAAATAATACTTGTTGTTATTGGAATCTTAATTGCACTTCAAATCAATAATTGGAATGAATCTAACAAACTGAAAAAAGAAGAAACACTTTATTTAAAAAGATTAAAAACAGATTTAGAAAAAGATACTCTTTATTATAATAATAACATTAACAGAGCTAATTTATTGATAGACAGGAATTATACCTTTCTCAAAAAACTCTATGACGAACAAAAATCTATTGACGAAGGTAGAGAGTTGATGAATCTACCATTATGGGATTCTGAATACCTAACTATTCAAGATAATACTTACAGCGAACTTGTTAGTTCTGGAAAACTCAATATTATTTCTAATCCAAATTTAAAAGTAGCAGTAGTAGATTTTTATCGATTAATAGATTCAAAAGAAAACTCTATTAAAGAAGCGAATGCATATTCTAGAGAGCTTATGGGTTATTATGTTAGCACTTATCCTGGAGCCATAAAACATTCAAGAAATCCACAAGAGATGGTAAAAATTGTTAATGATAAAATGTTTCGAGTGGAAGACTTCCAATTTCTCAATAATCCATCTAGTTCTCAATTTCAAAGTTTAGAAGATGTTATTTTGTTATACATAGCTAAACATAAAGATTTTATTAATCTGTTTCAAGAATTAAAAAGTAAATCAAAAGATTTATTAAACCAGATTCAGCAAGAATTGAATCAAAATAAATAACGAAAGTACAACACCGTTTGTGCTTCATTATCAGAAACCGCTAACCAATGATAAAGTTCTTTCGAAAAATACGATACGACCTTATGGAGAAAAATAAAACAGGAAAGTACCTTAAATACGCCATAGGAGAAATTCTCCTTGTAGTAATAGGTATTCTCATTGCACTGTCTATTAATAATTGGAATCAAAAACGGCTTGAGATTAATCAAGAAAAAATAACACTATCAAATCTTAATGAGGAGTTTCAAGATAATTTAAGAGATCTTGATTCCATTAACGCCAAATTGTCTAATACCATAGCTAATATGGAAAATCTATTTGCTATGTTTAATAAAGAAGAGAGTCAATATGCTTCAACAACTTTAGACAGCATTATAAGTAAGGTACTTACAAGTCCAACTTGGAAGCCCAGTGAGTTTGTTTTAAATGATCTTAAAAACTCAGGTGGTTTATCAAAACTTCGTAATAAGGAGCTGAAAAAATTATTATTTCAATGGACTCGCTATTATTATGAAATGAAAGAAATGGCCACACAAACGGAAAAAACAAGTATAGATATCGTGGAATTTTTAAAAATTCATGGTTCTTTAAGAAATGTAGATGCATCGGATTCTAGTTTTATGTACGAACGTTCAAAATTAAACATAGATAATTTGTCACTTCTACAAAATCCTCAATTCGAAAACTATATAGACGATAAATTATATGTTTTACAAGAAACCAAAAACATGTCTGTAAAGGCTAAGCAATTAATAAATCAGATCCTTAAAGAAACATCTGTAGAATAGATATAAGTTAATTTCTTTTAAAATAACGAAAGTACAACAACGTGTATAGCTCATTGCTCGGAATTTCCTTCACCTTCGCAAAGCTTCGGTGAACAAAGTCGGAAATTCACTCACTTTACTTATCTTTAATACGTTATCGGAAAATCATTACGCTGATTTAATTCATGTCATTTTTATTTTATTAATTAGGAATTCATGAATCCAGCGGATTTCCCGCAACGAAACCATACACGAACACGTTGTGCTTAATTTCAGAAAATGGGGGAAATTACCATAAGCAAATTAATGAGTTGAACTTTTGATTATAGAACTAAAGAAGATAATTATGAAAGAAATACTTGAAGAATATGCTTTGATTGCTGAAATCATATCAGCCCTTGCTGTTGTTACTTCATTGATTTTTGTTGGATTACAAATAAGGAGTAATACAAAAGCAACACAAGCCTCAACTTTTCATGAGATTGCGGCCCTAGATATTCATATAC
>JABDKX010000081.1 GCA_013001975.1 Saprospiraceae bacterium
AATTACGAAGTGCAAGCCAATCAAATATACGCTAAAAACTTAGTCGGAAAATTAATGATTGCTCACGGTGCTATGGATGATAATGTGCCAATATCAAATTCATACTTGGTAGTTGATGCATTAATTAAAGCAAACAAAGATTTTGACTTAATCGTTTTTCCAAATGCACGACATGGATTCGGAATGGACGGATTATATATGATGCGAAAAAGGTGGGATTATTTTGTTACACATTTACAAGGTAATATTCCGCCTCCAGGATATAAGATTGAATTTGAAAGAAGAGTAAATCAACCGTAGAATTCTGTGTTCAATGTGTTCAATGTGAACAATGTAACAATGTGAGTAATGTTACAATGTGAGTAATGGTACAATGTGAGTAATGGTACAATGTAAACGTACAATCATTTTCAGGACCTAAAAGTAATTCATAATTCATAGTTTTTAATCATTAATATTGAATATTGAATTTTGAATTATTTAAATAATTCCATTTTTTTCCATTAAAAAAGATGCGCTTTGATTTTGACAAATACCTGGTCTTAATTTATAATCAAAATAAAGTTCATCATTTATAATATCTACTTCGAAACAATTATTAATCAAATAATCAGGATATTGTTCTGTTGTTTTACAAACTTCTAGGTCATGAGTTGCAATGACACCTTTTGCTTTTAAGCCTATTATTTTTTCAATAAATTTTATCGTACCATTTCTTTTATCATCAGAATTTGTTCCTCTGAGGATTTCGTCTAGTAAGACAAAACATGCTTCACTTTTTGCAACATTCATAATTGATTGCAGTCGCTTAACTTCAGCAAAAAAGTAAGACTCATTATCAGCTAACGAATCAGTAGAACGCATTGATACTTGAAGTTTATTTAAACCAATCATAGCTTCATCAGCACATACAACACTTCCGGCATTAGCTAGGACGATATTAACACCGATACTACGTAAGAATGTAGATTTGCCTGACATGTTAGATCCGGTAAGAATGACAAAAGGATGGCTGGTAAAATCAACATCACTGCACACTCTTTGCCTTGAATCAATCAGTGGATGTCCGATGTTTTTGAAAACGTAATTATTGTCTGAACTTATTGATGGGAAAGTATAATTCGAATTATTAAATTTAAAATTAGCATAGCATATCAGAGATTCAATTTCTCCGATTACGTTTATCCATTTCAAAATATGTTTTCCATTTTCACGCTTCCAATCGAGAAGTTTTTTTAGGAGATGTATGTGATATAGAATTGTTCCATTCATTAACGCGGCACCAACTGCATTATTAATTGTATCCATATTTCCAAAAAGCCGTGACAAATATTTAATGGATTGACTGGCTTCCGAAGTATTTAAGCTTAGACTGTTTTTTAATTCTTTTAATGTTTCAGATTGCCAATCATGGTTTTCGACCTCTTGCATTAGGATACTGTAATTGTCGAGAATCTTATTCAATTTTGTCGATTTATCAATTTCAGATTGAATCAATTTTAATTGAGATCCTAAAATTGATAAGTTGACGATAAATAGTAAAGTAACCATACTTCCAAGACCCAAACTGAAATAGATATTTGCCACAAATGCAAGCATAAAAATCACTGGAAAAATAAATGCCATTAAGTAAATGTGCTTGGGAATATTTGCTTTAGCATTTAATGCCCATTGCTTAAGAAAAATGTAATTGCTTTTACTGTCTTCTTGCAATTCAGAAAATGCCGAGAAATTCTGACGCCATTCTAATTTTAGAGATAATTCATTAATGGCTTCTTGTCTTTTTAGAATTTCATTTTTATTATTGTTTTGGATTAGGCTTTCGTGTAAAATATATTCTCCAATATAACTTTGTGTACGATTCAAGTGCTGATAGAGTGATTGACGGCCAAATAAATCGAGGTCAAAACTAAAGGCATGCTGTATATTTATAAATGGCTTGCCATCCTTAAATGGCATTTCTCCTTTGTCTAGAAAATCAATTTCCCTTTCATTTATTTTTACCTTGATACGATTCAGATTTCTATAAAACTTGTTGTAGTTGAAGATTTTAACTAAAATCCCAAATACAAGTATTGTTATAAAAAAGGCAATTATAAATGTAGGTGTTGAGAAAACATCATTTTTATAAATTATAAAAACTAAAATCCCAATAACTATAAATCTTAGGAAGCTGAATATTTTGACTCTTTTATCAAAATAGTTTGCTTTTGCGTTTGCTATTCCTTTCTGCTTTTCGTATTCCTGAATTGGGTTCATGTTCACTTTTCTTTTCTCACTTAATTTATACTTCAATATTATTCAGGTTTGATTAAGGATCAACATTAAAAATGATTCTCACACTTTTCATACCCTCAATGTTTAATACTTCGTTTTTCGTTGCTTTCAGAAACGATTTTATGCTACCAACAGTTTTTCTGTTCTTTTCCATTTTGATTATAATCTGCTGTTGGTAAAATCCTCTTAATCTTGCAATGCCTGGAACAGAAGGGCCAATGACCCGATTACCTAATTTCACTTTTATTCTTTCAGCAAATATTTTGGCGACATGCTCTGCTTTATCAAACCTTTTGTGTTTGATCGTAATATTGATCATCCTGAAAAATGGAGGATAGACAAATCTTTTTCTTTCTAATAATTCTCTTTTGTAAAAAGTAGCATAATCGTATTTATGGGTTTCAATAACAACGGGATGTTCAGGATTGAATGTTTGAATAATGACACGCCCTTTCTTTTCTCGTCGACCTGCTCGCCCTGCTACTTGAGTAAAAAGTTGAAATGCTCTTTCATTGGCTTTAAAATCTGGAAAGTAGAGAATGCGATCAGCGGATAAAATACCCACAATGGCGATATTGTCAAAGTCCAACCCTTTTGTTATCATCTGAGTACCAACTAAGATGTCTATTTTTTGTTGCTTAAAATCTGAAAATATTTTTTCGTAAGCATTTTTAGTTTTTGCGGTATCAAAATCCATTCTCCCTACTGTCGAATTTGGGAATATTTTTTGAATCTCATCTTCAATTTTTTCTGTTCCGAATCCTTTTTTATTGAGATCAGTAAAACCACATTGAGGACAATCTTTTGGTAATTTATGTCGGTACCCACAGTAGTGGCAACGCAGTTCATTATAATAATTATGTACTGTTAAACTGACATCACAATTTGGACAACCTGCATTATAATCGCATGCCATACATTGAAGTGTAGGGGAGTATCCACGTCTGTTTTGGAATAACAGAATTTGTTCATTCTTCGCTAAAGCATTTTTAATTGCATCTTTTAAATCTTTACTCAAAATTGAATCCATGTAGCCTTTTTTATATTGCTCCCTTAAATCAACGATATTAATTTCGGGCAATACTGAAGCACCGTGTCTCTCTAATAATTTCACAATACCAAACTTGCTATCGATTGCATTTTTATAAGTTTCTAGAGAAGGTGTTGCGGTGCCAAGTAATACTTTAGATTTATAAATTTGGGCAAGATAAATAGCTGTGTCACGGGCATTATATCTGGGAGCTGGATCCGATTGTTTGTACGAAGGATCATGCTCTTCATCTATA
The DNA here is from genome assembly GCA_013001975.1 of Saprospiraceae bacterium. Lineage (GTDB taxonomy): Bacteria > Bacteroidota > Bacteroidia > Chitinophagales > Saprospiraceae > RFSX01. Next base: position 3,564 of record JABDKX010000081.1, read on the forward strand.
ATGATTAAACCGAGATTGTTGAACGGTAGAAACAAACTTGAACGTGCGCCAAGAATAAGGCTTTTGCCATTTAAACAAGCATTCCAAAGTTCAACACGCATGTTGTTGTTCATCTTACTATGATAAACGCCAATATTGTCTTCAAAGACATGCATCAGTCTGTCAACAATTTGAGTTGTTAAGGCTATTTCTGGCAGGAGATATAAAACCTGTTTTCCTTCAGCAATAGTCTTTCTGATAAGATCAATATATATTCTGGTCTTACCACTTCCAGTAACCCCAAACAGTAAAACATGATCTTTTAATGTGAATAGATGATCTATTTCTGAAAGTGCTTTTACTTGATGTTCATTTAAAGGCGGTGTTTCTTTGAGCTCTACAAGTTCATTGCTGAGTCTGCTGATTTCTTTTGATTCTACTTGGAAAATATTTTTTTTCACCAAAGCTTTAATGACGGATGAATCAACATTTGCTAATTTGTAAATATCAGATTTTGGAATCCATTCTTGTTGTCTTGATAATTGGATATAACTTAACAGTGCTCTGGTTTGCTTTTCACTTTTTACTGTTAATTCAAATGCTTCACTCATGATATCTCCTTTCGATGCATAAGGAGAAGTTAATGAAATGAAGTCAGCAACTTTCGCTTTAAATTTTGATTTGAGTTCTTCTTTAATATATAAAATATTCTTGTCTAATAGGGATTTGATAAGAGGGTAAACAGTCTTTTGATTTAGAATATCTTGTGCTTGGTTGATGGTGATTTCATCTTGAATTGAGATAGCTTCGGCCAACATATACTCTTTATCCGTTAGTGTATATTCTGTGCTGTCAATATGCTCTCTTGCAATGAGTTTGGTCTCGCTATTTAATTTTAACCCTGATGGCATAGCGACATTCATTACTTCACCAATAGTTGTCATATAGTATTCTGCCATCCAAGACCACAGTTTAAATTGCTCCTGAGTAATGATTGGATGCTTGTCTATAAATGATTGAACAGATTTAAATCGGTGAAGTGTATCTGGTTTTTCGATTTCATCAATAAGAATGGCTGAATACAACTTGTTTCGCAAAGGGACTTCAACACGAACCCCAAATTGAATATAATCCCAATGAATTTCATCAACACGATAAGTGTAAATTTTAGGCACCGCTAAAGGTAAAATGACGCGTATATATTTATAAACCTCCAAGCTTGTAAATTACTAAAAGTAAATGTATTGTGCATGCCGATATGTATTGGCATGTGCTTCTATAATATCGGTTAATTTTTCTGAATACCCACCTCCCATTGAAACGACAACAGGTATTTTGTTTTTCTGACATTGTTCGAAAACAAATTTATCTCTTTCGGCACAACCATTAATTGAAAGGGAAAGTCTTCCAAGTTTATCAGTAGATAAAACATCTACGCCCGATTGGTAGAATATAATATCAGGTTCTTGTTGTTCAATAAGTCTAGGCAGCGCATTTTTCAATAATTTTAAATATGGACCATCTTCGATCTTGTCAGGTACACCAATATCCATATTTGAAGTTTCTTTTCTTACAGGATAGTTTTTTTCTCCATGCATACTGAAGGTAAAAACTTGATCATTGTTGGCAAAAATATGAGCATTTCCGTTGCCTTGATGAACATCCAAGTCAACGAATAAAATTTTGCTTACCAGATTATTTTTTAATAGCAAATTAGATGCTATGGCCATGTCATTTAAAACGCAAAAGCCCTCACCACGATCTGCATATGCATGATGTGTCCCTCCAGCGATATTCATACTTATGCCATAAGTCAAAGCATGTAATGCGCATTCATAAGTTGCATGTGAAATGTACTTGCCACGTTCGATTAAATCCTTTCTTATTGGAAAACCAATATTCCTAGCTTCCTTTTTTGATAAAGATAAATTATTGAGTTTATCTAAATACAATGGAGTGTGTGTCAGAAGAATTTGTTCATCACTCAATTTCTTTGGCTTAAAGAAGTTGTCTTGAGTAACCGTTCCCTCATAGAGTAATTGCTCAGGTAGTAATTCATATTTATCCATTGGAAAGCGGTGGCCTTCCGGTAATTGATATTTATAAATGTCAGAAAAAGCTATTTTGAGCAAAGAATAATTATTTCAAAAAAATTAACAGAATAATACAAAGAATAGTTGTCTATCCTTTTAGAAATCCTTGAATTGTTTTTTTAGAAAAGTCAGACAGCACCAAGGTGCCGCTTGTCGCAGCTCTTTCAGCTAAAAGGTCATCCCAATTATCTGTACCTTCCCAAAATATTTTTTTCAAACCAGATAAGGCTTCAGGGTTCATTGATAACAACATTTTAGTAAAGCGAACTAAGTAATCATCCATCAGTTCTGATGTGTCGAATACATCTTGAAAAAGACCTTTCTCTTTAGCCCAATTTGCTGTTTGCCATTCTTTTGCACTAATGGCCAGATGGCTGAAAGCCGATAATCCTATTTTTCTTTGGACAGCTGGGCCGATTACAAATGGGCCAATACCCACCGCTAATTCACTCAGTTTAACAGATGCAAATTTAGTAGCCATACAATAATCTACAGCTGATGCCAATCCGACGCCGCCACCTACTGCCTTTCCTTGAACTCTACCAATGACTATTTTACCACACTTCCGAACAGCATTTATGACATTGGCAAATCCCATGAAAAACTGCTTCCCTTGAATTTCATTGTCTATAGCTACGAGTTCATCAAAACTTGCTCCTGCACAGAAAGTACGATCACCATCACTTTTTAATAATATGAGTTTGACATCATTATTTTGACCAGCCTTCATAATATTCTCTGCTAATTGAGATAACAGGTTGGAAGGTAATGAGTTATGTGAAGGATGATAAAATGATATTGTTGCAAGTCCTTCATTAATATCAATATTTATATGTCCTTGTTTAATTTTTTGCATTTATTATGTTTTTATACACCAGGCATGGGCTAAAGATAGTGATATCTAAAAATCAATCACCAAATACACATATTAATCATTAAAGGTCTAATTTTGTTTTCTATTTAAAAAATATGGCAGATCAGAATTTTGTAGATTATGTAAAGATATGTTGTCGTTCAGGTAGAGGTGGCGCAGGATCTTCTCATTTTCATAGAGATAAAATTACGTCAAAAGGTGGTCCTGACGGTGGTGATGGCGGTCGAGGTGGTCATATTATATTGAAAGGTAACAAGCAATTATGGACTTTGCTACATGTGAAGTTTAGAAAACACATTATAGCCGAGGCAGGTACAAATGGTGCGGGTACGCTAAAAACAGGAGCTCAAGGAAAAGACGTTATTATAGAAGTCCCCTTAGGTACTGTTGCTAAAGATGTAGAAACAGGAGAAGTCGAATTTGAAATCACAGAAGATGGAGAGACGCGAATCTTGACTGCTGGCGGTAGAGGTGGGTTAGGAAACTACCATTTTAAATCTTCTACTAAACAATCTCCAACATATGCTCAGCCGGGTGAAAATGGAAAAGAGGAATGGAAAATCCTCGAGTTAAAAATATTGGCAGATGTCGGTTTGGTAGGTTTTCCAAATGCAGGCAAATCAACACTGCTTTCCGTTGTTTCTGCAGCAAAACCTAAAATAGCCAATTATGCATTTACGACTTTGGTTCCCAATTTAGGAATTGTAAGTTATAGAGATAATCGATCTTTCGTGATGGCGGATATTCCTGGAATTATAGAAGGTGCCAGCGAAGGAAAAGGATTAGGAATCAGATTCTTGAGACACATCGAGAGAAATGCTGTATTGTTATTTATGATTTCAGCAGAGTCAGAAAATATAAATAAGGAGTATCGTATTTTATTAAACGAATTGCATAGGTATAATCCTGAATTAATGGACAAACCAAGACTCCTCGCAATTACAAAATCAGATATGCTTGATGATGAACTCAAGGAATTAATAGCTAGTGAAATTGATGTTGACGTTCCTTTTGTTTTTATCTCATCCGTCGCACAGTCAGGTCTCGATAAATTAAAAGATTTGATTTGGCAGAATATAAATGATGAATAAAAATCTATTATCAAATTTCATCATACGAACTGGCAACCCAATTTCTGATTTATGTTTGTCTTTTAACCTCACTGATTTTTATAAACTATCTGAATGGCTGACAAAACTGCCATATGGGCGAACAAGCTCCAGAACTGATTTGACGTTATTGTTTTCTGAAAATAGGGGAACTTGTAGCTCCAAACACGGCTTATTTAAAACCGTCGCATTAGAAAATGATTACAAAGAATTTGATTTAATTATATGCATTTATAAGATGCATGAATACAATACACCTGGTATAGGAAGTTATATTCAAGATGCTGGATTAAAATTTATACCGGAGGCCCATGCTTACATTCGTTCCAATGATTTGACGATTGACTTAACTTCTTCTCACAGTGATTTCGAAAGGATAAAAGCAGACGTTCTTGACGAGATAGTAATATTACCCAAACAAATAGGCACTTTCAAAGTTGATTATCATCAAGAATATTTAAAAAAGTGGATTAAAGAAAACAACATTTCTCTGACCTTGAATGAAGTATGGAAAATCAGAGAAATGTGTATTTCAAATTTAAGCGGTTGAGATTATTGGACTTAAAAGAGCACGCCAATATTCAAGCTTATTTTTTGTGTACTTTGATCTAACTCAATAGGAGAATTACGATATAATATACCATCAGTTGCACTGCTGTAACTTACTTCTCTTTTCAAATCGATATGTAATTTATCAGCGAAGCTATAACCAATTAAAAATTGAAAACCACCATTATAATCATTATCAGAAACAGTAATGTAGTCTAGGTTATCTATGTCATTATTTGTTGAAGTCGTAAATTTAAATAATGGACCAACACCAAATTTAAAATTATTAAATTTCAGACCTGCAGCAACTGGAATAACAACAGAATTTGTTTTTCTGGTAAAATTTCGAGTTGATCGGGATCTTTTCAAATCAACGATGTCTGAACTTAACTCAAAGTTTGAACTGCTTTTTTGAAATAAAAATTCGGTCATAAAAAATAGCAAAGCATTATCTGCATAGATAAAACCCCCAGCTCCATAACCTGCATTATCACCTTTGTAAGTTAAATCGATAACTTCAACTGGACTAACGCTTGTAAGTTGAACTGTTGCTCCTGATGAGGTGCCCATTGAAATTTGAGTCCTTGCACCGTATTTAAATTGCGCTTGAATATTTAATGATAATAACAGGAATGCTAATGAAAAATATATTGCTCTCATTTCTAATATGTTTTGATTGGCTACTTAAACTGATTAGAAAATAAGTTTAGTATGTCAAAACAAATTATTTTTTATTGGGTCAACATTGAAGACAAGTCCTATTCTACCTTTATCACTCTAAATGTTCGTTTCTGGTTGGAATTTTTATCAGACAAGTTAAACAAATAGGAGCCAGAAGCATATTTAGATATGTTAATATAATTTTTGACACGATCTCCATCTATCACTTCTATCAAGTTACCATTTAGATCAAAGACTTTCGCGATTAATTCCAATTGATTAGGGTTTGAGATAGCGACGAATTCAGAACTTGGATTCGGATAAATACCAATATCAATCATATTATCTAAAACATCATCAGCTTTTTCAATTTTTACTTCATCGTCTGAAATTTCGTCAACCTGTCCAATGAATAGTTCATTATGTAGCCATTCATTTTCTGCAGATCTTGTAAAGACAACAAATTTAGAATTCGATGAAAAATACGGTTGATGTGATCGACACAATTTATTATTGATAACTGAGTTTTGCAGCGGATGCAACTCACTAAAGTTTTCATTCAAGTTATCTCTTGTTAAAATGTAAATCTTTGGCTTTCTATTATGTTTAGCTATTGATACATAATATGCTAACCCATCTGCACTGAATTTACCAGTTTTTACCCTATATTTTTTAGGGAATTCAAGTTTGCCTTTAAATGTGTAATTGTTTCCTTCAGACTTTTTATATATTAGAAGAAAACGACTATTTCTGTATTCATTATAAACAATGAGTTGTTCAAGATCTTGAGTAAAACTAGGACTGAGAATCGTCCCTTTTATTTGACCACCAAGATTTATCTGTTTCAAATTTTCGAAAGGATTATCAGTGCTTTGCCTATTTGCAATGAATAAACTGGTCTTTGTAATTCCTTTCTTATTTCTTTTTACAAAAGCAATATTCAATTCATCTTGACTCAACCATGAACAAAGATTGTCGACATTAGGATCATTAATATTTAGTTTGGTAATGTTTGAGAATCCTTCTTGAATGTTGGATCTATTGGCTGAATAAATATTACTTACCCCATTGTCTTCTTCTTGGGAAGTATAATATAATCGTAACCCATCATCACTTATCCAAGGATAAGCATCACCATATCCATTAATATTAATTTCTGAGATGGGCCTAATATTATAGTCCACTTCATAATTGAGAGTCTTAGATTGACCTTCAATTTGACAGTAGGTAAGAAATAACAAAAACATGACTTTAACACCTAAAGCACATTTTTGTATCATAATAAATTTTTATGTCATCAGACTAAGTTCGACTTTCTTTTCCAATTCTGCAACAGTATCCTTAAAAATAGAATCCGTATCAATCAGATCTCTAACAGTATTGATCGAATAAATAACTGTGCTGTGATCTTTACCTCCAAAATTGTCACCTATGGTTTTGAGAGAACTTTTTGTATAGTTTTTTGCTAAGTACATTGACAATTGCCTTGCTATTACAACCTGTCTTTTTCTTGTCTTGCTACTCAAGGTTTCGATAGGCACCTGAAAATGATCAGCTACTAATTTAGCGATGTTTTCAACTGTAATTCCTTTATTTACTTGAGTAACAAACTTTTGAATAATTTCTTTAGCTAATTCAATATTAATAAATCGGTTATTGAGATTAGCTTGAGCCAATAAGGATATCATAACACCTTCTAACTCTCTAATATTATTTTTGATATTGAAACAAATGTATTCCATTACATTTTTTGGAACATTTTCTACATCTGTTCCCATTTTGTGCTCTACAATTGCAAGGCGTGTTTCAAAATCTGGAGATTTCAAATCAGCTGTTAGGCCCCATTTAAATCTATTGATTAATCTTTCGCTGATCCCTTGAAGATCTTTAGGAGGTCTGTCAGAAGTAAGAATAATTTGTTTTCCAGTTTGTTGTAATTGGTTGAAGATGTTAAAGAAAATATCTTGTGTTTTTTCTCTGCCTGCTAAAAACTGGATATCATCAATTATCAGAGTATCGATTAATTGGTAGTAATTAATCAAATCATCCATTGTGCCATTTTTAATAGCGCTGACAATTTGATTTGTAAATGTTTCGGTTGTGAGGTATAACACATTATGGTTGTTGAAATTTTTAATTATTTCATTTCCAATAGCGTGAGCCAAATGTGTTTTTCCTAATCCTACATCACCATATATTACCAAAGGGTTAAATGCCGTACCACCTGGTTTTCTGCAAATCGATAGACCAGCTGACCGTCCTAGCCTGTTACAATCTCCTTCGATATAGTTTTCGAAAGTATATTTGGTAATAAGGTTTGATTGAATTTTCGTTTTTTTAAGACCTGGAATGATAAATGGGTTTTTAATATCTTTCGATGAAAACCTTTTTTCTTTTGATTTTGAGGAATTGTTTTCTAACAGGAATTTGTATTCCAATTGTCCTTTTGGTCCAAGAACTTGGTAAATGGTTTTTTTGAGCGTTGTCAAATAGTGCTCTTCAATATAATCGTAGAAAAACTTATTAGGTACTTGAATAGTCAATATGTTGGTTTCAAACTTAATTGACTTAATAGGCTTAAACCAGGTATTGAAACTCTTCTCGGTTAAATTCGACTTTATAATTGAGAGACAACTGTCCCATATTGATGCATGTGATTCGATCATCAAGCTACTGTTTTAGCAAGGTTTTTAATACAAAAAAAAATCTCCGATTAAGTCCCCGATTTTTGGAATTAGGATACTTCTGTTAAATACGATTGTTGGTGCGTACCGATTTAGGAGTTGACAAATATTGGAAAAAAAATTGACCTACGACGACAATGTAAAAAGGTTTTTTTCAAAAATCAGCAATTATTTTTTAAAAACATATCAATTTTATATATGCTAAAAAAATGCCAATTGTAAGTCCCTATAATTTACTATATTATAAATTAATATTTCAATAATTTATAATCTGTTAAGGCACAATGAAACTACTTAATTAATGTGTTTTTGCAACTCAAGCAAACATGCTTTTTGTTCTTTTCAAAATGAATATTTATCTGTCCCAACAATATGCCTGCCCATCCAGCCTGACTCACAATAACCTCTCTGCCTTTTCTATTTCTTCTGATGTCAGCCTTTCTCATAAAAGTATGGGTATGTCCTCCAAGAACCAAATCAATATCTTCAGTGTTTTGAGCGAGGTGAATATCAGAAACGGTATCGTCATTGTACTTGTATCCCAAGTGTGATAAACAAACGACATAGTCGCAGTCCATTTCATTTTTTAATAAGCTGGCATATTTCTGAGCTTCACTGATGGGATCTAAATATTGCGTTTCTTTATATAATTTCTTTGGAACAAGTTCATCAAGCTCAATACCAATGCCTATAACGCCAACTTTGATATCATCGATTTCAAAAATTTTATATTTATGCGTTTTCCCATTTAGAATTGTATTCTTAAAATCATAGTTGCTTACTATAAAAGGAAAATTTGCATGTTTCATCTGTTTTTCAAAGCCGTCAATACCAGCATCAAAATCATGGTTGCCCATTGTAGAAGCGTCATACTTCATTTTTGACATCAATTTCATTTCCAGTTCACCACCAAAAAAATTGAAATAAGGTGTTCCTTGAAAAATGTCACCACAATCGAAAAGCAAAACATTTTTTTCAGCTGCTCTTATATTCGATATCATTTGAGCTCTGCGTTCGGCACCTCCAAGTCCTGCATTGCGTGACCCGTCCATAGGAAATGGGTCTATTCTACTGTGCACATCATTGGTGTGGAGGATTGTCAGTTTGGTTATATTAGAATCATCTGCAAATGCATTTAAAGGAAAACTAGATGATGCTAATAAAAAAGATCCTGTGATAGATTGGTGGATAAATTTTCTTCTACTGCTCATTAGTAAATCCTTTTAGTATTATTAATAGTGATGGGTTCTCCTCTTTCCTTTAATTGTTCTAAGTATTGGATGACACCTTCTCGAATAAAAATTCCAGTATCAAATTGTTGAATACCTCTTAGAAAAGTAGAACCGCCCCCACCGTTGGCAACGTAATCAGGTAACCCTACTATATAAGTTTTTGAAAGATCAAGAGCTTCTCCTTTAATTTTAATGTCTACCGCTTTGTCATCTTCTATTCTAAAGGAAACAGTATGTGAAACTGGAGCTCCGTTACTATCTGCCATATTATCACAAATCATTTGAACGATGTCACCTTTTACATTTATAATTACAAGTTTATTGTCAAAAGGCATTAATTCAAAAATAGTATTTTTTGTTAGGTTCCCTTTTGGAATCGTTGGGATTCTTAACCCGCCATAATTTTGTAGTGCAAAATCAACTTCTTTATCATAATACTGATTACTCAGATCAAGTAAAGCATCGCAAAACCAATTGCCCATATTACTGTTTGGCTTTCCTTTTTTTAAAGTTTCAGGCATGTAACCTATTTCAGTATTCATTTCTTCTTCTACTTGGTTGCGGTAAGATGCAACCAACGTTTCAATGTCTTTGTCAGATCCTTCAACGTCATCGTTGGCTCTTAAATATGTGATGTCCGCATCTGCGACATGTTGCTTTTGAGTTACGCAAGCACCTAAACTGAATGCAATGAGGAATAGATAATATAAAGGGTTCTTATACATTTAAAATTATTTTGGCTTCTTCTTTAATTGCATTTATTGTCAGTGCTATCGTGCTTTTACCTTTGGATCTTGCATTGTTTAATAATAAAGTTGAAAGAGCATTGGCATTTTCAAGTTCACTGATGGTGTTTGCTTCTTGCCCTATATGTGCAATTGTGTCATTTTTTGCTAAGGTGATAATATCCCATAGTTTTTGACTCACATATAATTGCTGTGCCATATTGTGCTCATATTCTTTTTGGACTGAGATCATCATAGCATTTTTCAATTCAACGCTGGTCATAGCATTGGTTTTTAATCTAAAGATCAAATTTGGAATACTGATACGTTCACAAAATAGTAGCAATCTTTCGTATGCTTGTAATTTCAAAGGAATGGCATCTTGTGAATATTTCGCCCTAACTTCTAAAGACTTTAACTGGTATTGGGCGTTTAGATATTGCCGCAAAATAAAGTAGGTTGCTAAAAAAACGATTAGACCTGGAATAGTATATTTTATGATCTCAAGAATGATTTCCATTTACTAAGGTTGATATTTTCAGATAAATAAATTCGTGATAAAATTACCATTTAATATGATTTAGCAAGAGATTAGGCATTCAAAATAATATTTGAGTAAACTTTCCAAAACCATTTTGCGTTATCGTTAAATAGAATAAAGTGATTTTATCGCTTGTTATTGTTAATTTTGTATAAATTTTAATTCATGGATGATTTAAAGACAGCTACTAAAGCGTCACCTATTTCATTAACCGATGGCGCAGTTACACAACTCAACCGATTGTTTAATGAAAAAGAGGTGCCAGAAGGTTATGGATTACGTGTGGGAATTAAAGGTGGAGGTTGCTCTGGTTTTTCATATGTTTTAGGTTTTGATGAAAAGACCGACAAAGACGATGAGTTTAATGTAAATGGCATTACTGTTTTTATGGAAAAATCTCATGGATTGTATTTATTAGGAATGGAAATCGATTGGTTAGACGGACTGAATAACCGAGGATTCGTTTTCAATAATCCAAATGCCAAAGATACTTGTGGATGTGGCACCAGTTTTAATGCATAGATAGTAATAGAAATATTATTTTCATTTAATAATAAAAAAAGCCCTTCAAAAATTTTGAAGGGCTTTTTAATATATTATCAGATGACCAATTACATATGCTTGATCATTTCATCTCCAAATTCGCTACACTTCAATAAAGTCGCATTCTTCATTAATCTCTCAAAGTCATAAGTAACTCTCTTCGCTTTAAGTGCTCCTTTTAATCCTTTTTCAATTATTTGAGATACTTTTTTCCACCCCATATAATTAAACATCATTGCGCCTGAAAGAATGACTGAACTTGGATTTACTTTATCCATTCCTGCATACTTAGGTGCTGTACCATGCGTTGCTTCGAATACGGCAATGCCAGTTTCATAATTAATATTGGCTCCTGGAGCGATACCGATTCCGCCAACAATAGCTGCTAAGGCATCAGAGATATAGTCACCATTTAAGTTTAATGTTGCAATAACATCATACTCAGCTGGTCTCAATAAAATTTGTTGTAAGAAAGCATCAGCAATAACATCTTTAATAATAATTTGTCTGCCTTTATGCTCTATTACTTGCCAAGGTCCACCATCTAAATCAGTAGCACCAAACTCAGTTTTTGCTAAGTTGTAACCCCATTCTTTAAATTTACCTTCAGTAAATTTCATGATGTTTCCTTTGTGAACCAATGTGATTGATTTACACTTTTTATTTTTCAAGCCTTCTTTAATAGCTGCTCTTACCAATCTTTCGGTTCCTTCAACAGATACTGGCTTTACACCAATTGAAGCTGTTTTTGGGAATCTGATTTGAGTTACACCCATCTCATTCATCAAAAATGACTTTACTTTTTCATTTTCTTCAGTACCATGAAGGTATTCGATTCCAGCATAAATATCTTCTGTGTTTTCTCTGAAAATCACCATGTCAACAAGTCCTGGTTTTTTTACTGGCGAAGGAACCCCTCTAAACCATTTAACTGGTCTGACACAAGCAAAAAGATCCAATTTTTGTCTGATAGCTACATTAAGAGATCGGAATCCACCACCTACAGGCGTTGTTAGTGGTCCTTTGATGGCAACCAAGTGCTCTCTTATATCATTAATAGTAGCATCCGGCAACCAATCACCTGGCGTTCTTTTATTTGCTTTTTCTCCTGCGTAAACTTCTTTCCAGTGTACTTTTCTATCTCCTCCATATGCTTTTTCAACAGCAGCATCAAATACCCGAACAGCCGATGCCCAAATATCCGGCCCAATACCATCTCCTTCTATAAAAGGAATAATTGGGTGTGTAGGGACATTTAGTTTCCCTCTTTTTGTCAATGTTATTTTAGTTCCACTCATATTTATGTGAATTTGTTATTAAGTTCTTGTAATTGGGCTGCAAAACTATAAAAATCGTTGTTTTTATACACTTTTTGCCCCATTTTGTTTGAAAAACCACCTTATTTTCTATTGAATTCACGATTTATACCATTAAAATAAGCTGTAAAGCAGTCAAAAAGTTCTTTTTATGACTTCTTTTCTTGATTTAAATAGCTATTAAATACCAATTCTAATCCTTTTTATTAATGACAAGCTTCACAAAATAATATTTTAAAAGTCATAAGTTATTAACAGTTAATTAGTTATAAAATATATTCTCTGAAGTTTTTACAAAATAAAATTCTTTAGCGATACATTATTATAAAGTCTATATTTGCGCACTTTTTACCCAAACTTTTGACAAGAACAGATATGAAGCGATTGATTAAAAATTTTACTAAAGATCCTAAGAGTGATGTGCTTTCGGGATTGACGGTAGCCTTAGCATTAGTGCCTGAAGCTGTGGCATTTGCATTTGTAGCTGGGCTTGATCCTTTAGTTGGACTTTATGGCGCTTTTATAATGGGAATTATAACAGCTCTTTTTGGCGGAAGACCAGGTATGATTTCTGGAGCGACAGGAGCTATGGCAGTTATTATGGTACATTTGGTAAAAGAAGGAAATGCAGTAGGTCAAGCATTAGATAATGCTATTCCAAGTCTTGGCTTGCAATGGTTATTAGTCACATTATTGATCGTTGGAATGATCCAAATTTTAGGTGGAACTTTCAGATTGGGAAAGTTTGTCCGACTTATTCCTCATCCTGTCATGATGGGATTTGTAAATGGCTTAGCAATCGTGATTTTTTTAGCACAACTGACTATGTTTAAGACTACTGTTAATGGTCAAGAAGAATGGTTATCAGGTCAAACACTTTTTCTCATGCTTGGCTTAGTTTTGTTAACAATGGGTATCATGTGGGGCTTACCAAAACTTACAAAAAAGATTCCAAGCGCATTGGTTGCTATTGTTGTGGTTGCTGCAGTAACTATATTAGGCAATCTGGATGTCAGTACCGTTGGTTCATTTATACGTGATGGTGGCGGAGAGGGATTAAAAGGAGGATTACCCGAATTTCAAATGCAATTATTCAGCATGATTCCAACTATCGATGGACATTGGAAATTGATAATTATGACCGCATTTTTATTAGCAGCTGTTGGTCTGATAGAATCGTTGATGACGCTTAATCTTGTTGATGAATTAACAGAAACAAGAGGAAGTGGGAATAGAGAATGTATTGCTCAAGGTGCAGGAAATATTTTATCGGGTTTATTTGGAGGAATGGGTGGATGTGCCATGATTGGTCAATCAATTATAAATGTAAACTCAGGCGGTCGAGGCAGACTATCGGGAATCGTGGCTGCAGTGACTTTACTTTGTTTCGTATTATTTGGATCTTCGCTGATTGAACGTATTCCAATAGCTGCTCTGGTAGGAGTTATGTTTATGGTTGTCATCGGAACCTTTGCATGGAGTAGTTTTAGAATTATAAATAAAATTCCTCTTTCAGATGCTTTCGTCTTAATTGCTGTTTCTATAATTACTGTTTGGCAAGATCTGGCTGTCGCTGTCATTGCTGGAGTGATAATGTCAGCTTTGGTATTTGCATGGAAAAATGCAACAATGATTAGAGCACGAAAGAGAATAAAAGAAGATGGTACTAAAGTTTATGAAATTTGGGGTCCATTATTTTTTGGGTCTGTACAAAATTTCAATACCAAGTTTTCGGTAAAACAAGATCCAAAATCTGTAGAGATTGATTTTATCGAATCTAAAGTGAGTGATCACTCAGGGATAGAAGCGCTTAGAAACGTGGCAAACAAATATATTGACTCAGGAAGGAAAATAAAGATTACCCACTTGAGTAAAGAATGTAAAGTGCTTTTAATGAAAGCTAATCCTAAATGGCAAAATTACATAGAGACAAATATTGATGATCCTCGATATCATGTAATGACCGATGTAATGGATTCTGAAATTTAAAAAATATCTATTTTTCTAACGTTCCAGAATTTATAAGTTTAGAGAAAAAAAGAGCATTAGCAAATAATTGACTGCCTCCAAGCCAGTATCCTCTAAAATTTGGATTATCAATCATTCCAATTATTCGGCCTCCACCGTATCCATAACAGATGATTCCTGCAGCACCTCTTGCTTTCTCGATATTCTGAGAGGAAGAATATCCACTCAATAATGGTGAGTTCGTATACGTCATTGGAGATGCCAGTTTATTTTTAACTTTATAGAACTGCGTGCCCCTTTTAAATATTGGTAATTGATTGCCAGAATATCCAAAAAATAATGGATGATTTGTGTCGATGTTTGTTTTGTAAATAGCGCCTCCAATAACTTGCGCTCCTCTGGAATTACTGTAACCATCATAACTTGGAGGACTTGATTTAGCTTCTATAGTTTTATTCTCTAGTTTTGGTGTCAATCCAATAGTCTTTGTGTAATTCAATGAACGCCTCAGCGCAATAAGTGTTCCACCAGAACTTACCCAATTAATCAATTTTGAGCTAAATCTCTCATCATTGGAATATGATCCATCTGGAAGAATAATGACATTATAACGATCCAAAGACGTTCTTCTGAACAGCTTCTTATCTATCATCGTCACAGGCATATCTAACCGATGATCAAATTGGTACCAATTGTCGCCAGCTTCATAAGCATTTACGCCATCTCCAATCACCATAGCCACACTTGGTTTGATTAAATTACTTTGTTTGGGACTTCCCAAAGAAAAACCATTCGGAGAAATACCTGTATCAATACGATATAATTTTTGAGACATCTTAGCTGACGCCTTATTCAAATAGGTAATCAATTTTTCTTTTTCAATAGGTTGGTTTGATAAAGGAACAACTATGGTTCCCTGCTTAAAATTCCTAAACGAACCGTTTGTTTTAAAGTCTGTTGCTTTGGTCAAAGCTTTGACATTTAAACCCTTGTCTAATAATTTATAAAGTAGGGTAGGTGCTTGAATATTGTCCCAATCGAAAGCAACCGCATAGGCATCAGTTGAAATTGATATGTCTGAATGAGTGGCTGTCTTTTCAGAAGCCAAACTAAGATTTTTCAAATTAGGGGCTTTCTTGGATTCTCCATATATGATGTTTAAAGCCATTGGTATCGTCCAAGCAGAAACATCATAAAAAAGACTGTCTCTGAAAGTATTTACACTTTCAAAAATGGTTTTTATTAGTGCTGTCTGATTTTGTTTTTTTGGAACGATGTAGCTTTCCGAAGCTTTAAATTTTTTGGCTTGTATTATTTTATCATTATCATTTTGATAAACATCAATCTGATGTCTTTTTAAAAGACCTAAAAAGAAGTTAGCTTTATAAATATCATTGGTCTGAAAAATATAGTAGCCTTCAGCATTAGAATCATTATATCTTTTTCTAAAGAAATCTTGCTTATAATTTAATATATCTTCTCGTAATGCCAAAGCGGCTTCTTGAGTTGATAATGATGTCACAACCTGATTTCGAATTGTAAAAGGAAAACTCATAATGCCATTGGACGTTTCTCTTAAATGTCCACGAGAACTGGCCTGCTCAAAAAGAATTCCTATACAACCGTTGATATCTGGATAAGTTGAACCTTTCCCATAATAATAATCATCAAATGATTCTTTTGTGTAATACAAAGATCCAATCGAATCTAAAAATGAAGCGTGGAATTCTCCAATTTCTTCAGTCAAATCTTGATTTATTTGAGGTGTATTTGGATTCGTGCGACTTGGAATTCCTGGTTGAAAAAAGAATGTTGAATTAGATCCCATTTCATGATGATCCGTCAAAATATCTGGTTTCCATTTATGAAAAGTTTCAATTCTTCCTTTACTTGATGGATGTATATTAAATAACCAATCTCGATTAAGATCAAACCAATAATGATTAGTCCGGCCACCTGGCCAAACCTCATTAAATTCTCGACTTTTTGTATCCGAAACCAAATGTAAGTGCTTATGAGAATTCGCCCATGTACTGAATCGTTGAAGACCGTCAGGGTTATACACAGGATCCAAAAGTATCACAGTATTGTCTAATAACTTCTCAATTTTTTCGCTCTTACCTGCTAATAAATAATATGCATTCATTAAAGCTGCATTGGCACCACTGCTTTCATTTCCGTGGATGCTGTATCCTTGATAAAGGACCAAGGGCATTTCTGAAACATTTAATTTAGGGGTCTTTGGATCTGTTAATCTTAAATGTGATTCCCGAATATTTTCAATGTCAGCTAAGTTATCTTCACTGGTGATTGTCAGGTAAATCAACGCTTTTTGCTCATGAGATCGTGCGTATTCTGTAAAAACACATTTGTTACTTTGCTCACAGACTGTTTTCATATATAAATAAACTTGTCCATGAGTGGCATGCCATTCACCTACTTGAAATCCTAAAACTGCTTCTGGTGTTGGAATATTTTCGTCATATTCTATCTCGGGGAGATAATAATTTAGATCTACTTGTCCAAATGTTGAGAATGATTTTGCAAATATTATAATAACAATAAGTACATTCGCAATTCGAAAGTTCATGGATTAATAATTTAGCATTAAAGATTAAAAAATGTCTTATTACTTGACCAAACTACTGATTCCTTTAATTCTTTTTATCATTTTGATCAATTTTTACTTGCGAATCAAAATTTTTAAGAGTTATAGATCTTTGGCTAAAAAGAATATAACCGTTGATCCTAAACTTGTTTTAGATAAGAAAAAATTTGAAGCTTTTATTGAAACCAATCACCCAGATCATCACGAAGAATTGCAAAGTTTTAAAAAGCAATTACGCAATCTTATAATTATTGCAATTGGTGGATTATTTTGGATTCTTGTGATTTTCTTAATTGTCCATTTTAATAAATAGAAATTGAAAATAGGATTATTCGGTTTTGGACATCTTGGTAAAATTCATTTTAAATGTCTTAAGCAATGCTCATTCGAATTGGTTGGGATATATGATCCTTTATACGTAGGAAAAGCAGATTGTGATGATGTGCCTTTTTATAGTTCTGAAGAAGAATTAATGGAAAGTATAGATGCATGTGTTATTGCTTCCGAAACCAGTTCTCATTTTGGCTTAACGAAGTTAGCGATTAAAAACAAAGTACATTTTTTTGTAGAAAAGCCAATGACAAAAACCCTCAATCAAGCTAATAAATTAATTAAGCTGTTAGATCAAAATCCTAATCTTATCACAATGGTTGGCTTTGTTGAAAGATATAATCCTACTTTCAAATACCTAAAACCACATATCAAAAGTCCCCGATTTTTAGAAGTACACAGATTGACTACATTCACTAACAGAGGTTTAGATGTTTCAGTTGTTTTCGATTTGATGATTCATGACTTAGATCTTATTTTAAATATCAAAAAAGAAGAGATTATTGATATTAAAGCAAGTGGCGTAAAATTATTAACAGATTCATTGGATATTTGTAATGTTAGATTAGAATTTAGCGATTTTTCAGTTGCCAATATTACGGCAAGTAGAATGAGTATGAAAAATATGAGGAAGTTTAGAATTTTTCAGAAAAACGCTTATTTATCAATGGATTTGAATAAAAAAGAAGCTCAAATTGTAAACTTAACTGATGAACAAGTAGAAGAGAGTATGCGTGTCCCCAGTGAAGAAATAGAAAAATACTTTACAGTAAAGTCTTCAGGAACACTTGAAGGGAACGCTATATTGGATGAACTCAATGTTTTTTATAATGCTATCGTTAACAATAAACAAACTGAAAGTTGTGTTAGAAATGCATTAAAAACAACTAAATTGGCGGACGAAATTGAAACTATAGCTCTCCAATCTGCTAGCATAGCTTAAAAAATTGATAGGAAGCTATTTAAAAACGAATCTCAATTGTGAAAAAACTACTTATTCTACTGTTTACAGTAAACTTTACCTCTTGTACGCTCCTTGATGGTTTTGATGAAACTCCTATGTTTATTCAAGTAGATTCAGTTTCACTATCAACAAATGGCAACCAAGGATGGCCTTCCCATAAAATTAGTGATATAGAAGTTTTTGCAGATGGTTTTTCTGTTGGTGTATTTAATTTACCTGCAAAAGTACCTGTACTTCAAATAAATGATTCTATAGATATCACGATTGCGCCAGTAATTAGAAATAATGGCATATCGTCAAATCCTGTTAAATATCCATTTTATCAAAATCTAGATTTCTCATTTTTATTTGAAGAAGGCACAACTATTCCATTAAGTCCCACATTTAAATATAGAAATGATGCTGTGATAGTTCCTATTTGCGATTTCGAAATTAGTAACTGCATCAACTTGGATTTTGACCAAAATATAAATATTGGATTCATTAAATCATCGGATACCGAATACGGAGATTTTTCAGGTTTGATTGAAATAGAAGAAGCCAATACTTTTTTCGAAAAAGGAAGTTTTACCCAAATTAATAAATCTTTACTTTCTAATAATATTGCATTTTTGGAAATGGATTATAAATGTGAAATTGGATTTGGAGTAGGTGTTATTTTATCAGGTCAAGGTGTACCAGATTTTCCAGCATACAAAATTGTACTTAAACCCCAAGAAACTTGGAATAAAATTTATATTGAGATTTCACAATTAATTTCTCCATCAAATGTCGAAGGGTTTCGAATTTTATTTGGTACTACAACGGCTACAACAATACCAGGAAAAATTTGGGTTGATAACCTTAGGGTTGTTCATTTTTAAAAATTATAATAAAAGAATATTTTAAGGCATTCATGAAAAGCTACCGAAAAACTGAGCTCATTTTTTATCGCCTATTTGATTGGGTGACAGCAGCGGTTGCGTGGTTGTTTTTCTTTGCCTACCGAAAAGAACTTGAGCAACCTACAGTAACTTGGTCAGAAGTATTTGCAGATGAACGTTTGCATGCTGGTTTACTTATAATTCCTTTGGGGTGGCTTGTGCTTTATACCATATTTGATAAGTACCAAGACATTTATAGGTATTCAAGAATGGCAACTTTAAGAAGGACGTTTATTTTATCTCTTTTTGGTTGTTTGTTTTTGTTTTTCTCTGTAATGCTTGATGACAAAACCATTCATTATACTTCTTATCTTAATCCTTTCTTATACTTGTTTTCTCTTCATTTTTTATTAACAGCTTTCGTCAGAGTTGTCTATTTATCTTGGGCAAAACGAAAACTAAAGACTGGAAAAATAAAGTACAATACTTTGATTATTGGTGGAGATAAAAAAGCAGATGAGTTGTATAATGAAATCACAAATCAAAATGCACATCTTGGGCATAAATTTGTCGGGTTTTTAGATTCTAATGGTCAATCAAAGAATCTTCTAGAAAAGGAATTGATCAATTTAGGAAAGTTGGACGCTTTAAAGGAAGTTATCACAACGCATAAAGTAGAAGAAGTCATAATCGCCATTGAAACTTCAGAGCATGATAAACTCAAATCCATCCTTGATGTTTTGTATTCATTTAAGGATAATGTAATGGTGAAAATCATTCCCGACATGTATGATATTATGATAGGAACTGTAAAAATGAATCATGTTTATGGCGCAGTTCTAATTGAGATTGATCAAGAGTTAATGCCAAAATCGGAACGCATCATTAAGCGATGCATTGATTTGGTTGCTTCAATAATTTTGTTCATTCTTTGTATACCACTTTATATATTTATTGCTGCGCGAATAAAATTATCTTCTAAAGGACCCTTGTTATTTGCTCAAGAAAGAATTGGAAAAGATGGTAAACCCTTTATGATTTATAAGTTCAGATCTATGGTCGTTGATGCGGAGCAAAATGGACCACAATTATCCAACGATGATGATCCTAGAATCACGAAGTGGGGAAAAACAATGAGAAAGTACAGACTGGATGAATTGCCTCAATTTTATAATGTCATAATTGGTGATATGTCATTAGTAGGTCCCAGACCAGAGCGACAATATTTTATCGATAAAATTACGCAAGAAGAACCCTTGTATCGTCACCTTTTAAAGGTGCGACCAGGCATTACATCTTGGGGTCAAGTAAAATATGGTTATGCCTCTGATGTGAAACAAATGGTTCAAAGAATGAAATTTGATTTGATATACTTAGAGAACATGTCATTGGCTTTAGATTTCAAGATATTAATTTATACTGTGCTTATTTTATTTCAAGGAAAAGGTAAATAAAATGAGAAGATTTGGATTGATCGGTTACCCGTTAACGCATAGTTTTTCACCAAGTTATTTTAAAAATAAGTTTGAAAAAGAGGATATTCAAAACACAGAATATAAATTATACCCTATCGAAGAAGTGAGTCAAATTATGACTCTATTTGAATCAGATATTTTAGGTTTAAATGTAACCATTCCATACAAAGAAAGTGTTATTCCTTTTTTAGATGATCTTGATATGTCAGCATTGTCTGTTATGGCTGTTAATACGATTAAAAATGAAAATGGATTATGGGTAGGATATAATTCTGATATTTTTGGATTCGAAAATAGTCTTGATTTTGATTGGTTTGAAAACAAGCCAAAACGATGTCTTATCCTAGGGACCGGTGGTGCATCAAAAGCTGTGAAAAAAGTTATGGATAACCACGAATTTGAAACCATTTTTGTTTCATCTTCAGGAAACGGAATGGCCTATAATGATATAGACAAATCCATTATTGAAAGCGTATCCATAATCGTAAATACTACGCCTTTGGGCATGGCTCCAAACATAGAAAAATACCCTTTAATACCATACGAATATCTTTCAGATCAACATTTAGCATATGATCTAATTTATAATCCTGAAAAAACAGTATTTTTGAACTCAGCTAGCGCACATAATGCTAGAATTCAAAACGGATTACCAATGCTCAAATTACAAGCTGAGAAGTCTTGGGAAATCTGGAATTCCTAGTGTAATGGCAATTTTTTAATAATTGTAATGATTAATGGACTCAGAACCCAATTCGAGCTTAGATTTTGAAAATACTGAAATAGCATTCAGCTATAAATCTGATAAAGAGTTGAAACGACTTAAGTGGTTGTTTTCTTTAATGAATAATAAATCCCTGGTAAAAATGGGGTCATTATTTACACCAACTGCTCTAAAACTCAAACTCCCTTTCGTAAGAAGTGCCATAAAAGCGACTATATTCAAGCAGTTTGTTGGTGGTGAGAATCTTTTAGATACTCAAAAATCAATTGATTTATTATACAGGTATAATACATTAACAATCTTGGATTATGGTGCAGAATCAAAAACTAGTGAGGAAGATTTAGACAATGTGATGAATGAAACAATTAATGCAATTGAGCTGGCGGCATCTAACAGTTCTGTTCCTGTGGTCAGCACGAAGTTGACAGGATTGGCTCCAAATGAATTGCTAATTAAAGTCCAATCTGACGAAGCATTGAATGAGAGCGAGAAGAGGGAATATGATAAATTGGTTTACAGGCTTGATGCTATCTGTAAAAGAGCTCATGACCTTAAAGTGGGCATTATGATTGATGCTGAGGAGAGCTGGATGCAAATTTCAATCGATGATCTGGTTAATCAAATGATGGCTGCTTACAACAAGTCTTCGGTTATTGTTTATAATACTTTTCAATTGTATCGAAATGATAAGTTAGATTATTTAAAATTGTCGCACGAGCAAGCTATTGCTGAAGGATATTTACTTGGCGCAAAATTAGTCCGGGGCGCCTACATGGAAAAAGAAAGAAATTATGCAGAAGAAAATGGCTTGAAAGATGTAATTAATGCAACAAAAGAAGATACAGATAGAGATTATAATGAAGGTATAAAATATTGTGTAGATAATTATGAAAGTATTGCTTCTGTTTGCGCTTCTCATAATGTAAAAAGCAACCTCTATCAAGCGCAATTAATTGAAGAAAATCAAATTGAAAAAACGCACCCACATCTTAATTTTTGTCAACTCTTTGGTATGAGTGACAATATCACTTTTAATTTAGCTAAAAGCGGATATAACGTAGCAAAATATTTGCCTTATGGACCGCTTAATGAGGTGGTTCCATATCTGATAAGACGTGCTCAAGAAAACACATCAATTACTGGTGATATGAGTAGAGAATTAAAATTTATAGCGAGAGAAATTAAAAGAAGAGGCCTTTAATTATTGCTGCTTTTTTAATATTGATCTGTCTGCAATAAAACCAAGGTGCATGCATTTTCAACATCAATATTAAGTGATCTTAACTTGTATGATAACTGCAAATTTTCACTTCCAGGATTAAAAATAACCCGTCTAGGATTTAAAGAAATAATATAGTCTTCAATCTCACTTTGAAGTTCTTCTCTAATATAGATGCTAATGGTATCGACATTTTCAAATTGATCTTGTGATGTTAATATGGGTGTATTTCCAATGGCGCCTTCTTTCCTACCTAATGCTATGACATCGTTACCCTTTATATTTAATAAATGAACAGCACGGTTGGAGTACCTTTCAGGATTTGTTGATGCACCAATTATCAAAGTCTTTTTGTTATTCATAGCGTCGTTTATAATAATATTAAACATGGATCCAGTAGCTTTGTTCAAACTTACTTTTACCAATCTTATTATGCAAAAAAATTCTTTACCTTTAGGAAAAATAGACTAATGATGAAATCTATAATTACAGCATGTTTTATAGTAGTGCTTTTTACAACTTGTAAGAATGATTCAACTGAGAATAAAGTTGAAGATGTCGTTACTAATAGCGAAGATTACCCAAATTTTGAAGCGTTTTATTCAAAAGGAGACTTAGATGAAAATCTAAAAAAATATACACCTTTTACATTGACAACCGATGTAACCAAGTTGTCTGAAAGTGAAATTGCCATTATCAAAAAGTTAATTGAAGCTTCTAAACATATTGATGAAATGTTTTGGTATGAAGCTTACGGTAATAAAGATAAATTACTGTCATCAATTGATAATGAAAAAACAAAGTTATTTGCACAAATAAATTATGGTCCTTGGGATCGACTTAATGGAAATGCTCCTTTTATTGATGGAGTAGGAGAGAAAGCAAAGGGTAGTAATTTTTATCCGGCAGATATGACAAAAGAGGAATTCGAAAAATCAAATCTGAAAAGCAAAGAAAGCTTATATACTTTTATTAGACGAGATAATAACGGTAAGCTAATAGCCGTGCCTTATTTTAGACAATTTAAAAAACAAGTAACTGAAGTATCGAGATTGCTAGATGAAGCTGCTGAGTTGTCAGAAAATGAAGCATTTAAAAAATATTTAAAACTAAGGTCAAAAGCTATGCTTGACGATGAATATCAAGCATCAGATATGGCTTGGTTAGATATGAAAGATAATCACTTGGAAGTTGTCATAGGACCTATTGAAACCTATGAAGATCAATTGTATGGTTTCAAGGCCGCTCATGAAGCTTATGTTTTAATAAAAGATATGGCTTGGAGTAAGCGACTTGAAAAATATGCACAATTCCTTCCTGATCTGCAAAAGGGATTACCTGTAAGTCAAGCATATAAAAATGAATCACCTGGCAGGGACACTGAGCTTAACGCTTATGATGTGATTCATTATTCTGGAGACTGTAATGCAGGCAGTAAAACGATCGCAATAAACCTGCCTAATGATGAGGAAGTTCAATTAGAAAAGGGAACCAGACGACTACAGCTAAAAAATGCAATGAAAGCTAAATTTGATAAAATATTAGAACCAATAGCTGATGAGTTAATCGATCCCAAACAAAGACACCATATAACTTTTGATGCGTTTTTTTCAAATACGATGTTTCATGAAGTGGCTCATGGATTAGGAATAAAAAATACTATAAATGGGAAAGGGACAATTCGAAAAGCACTTAAAGAACACGCTTCAGCACTTGAAGAAGGTAAAGCAGATATGCTTGGTCTTTATATGATTAATCAATTACATGAAAGAGGAGAGATTTCAGGTGATATTATGGATTATTATGTGACATTTATGACAAGTATTTTCAGATCTGTTAGGTTTGGAGCATCTTCAGCACATGGAAAGGCCAATATGATCAGATTCAATTATTTCGATGAAATGGGCGCTTTTACACGTGATGAAAAAACGGGCCACTACTCGGTAAATAGTGAAAACTTGAATAAGGCTATGAACCAATTATCAGAGTTGATTTTGACATTACAAGGCGATGGCGATTACGATAAAGTCGCTGCCCTTGTCGCTGATAAAGGTGTAATAAAAGCGCAATTACAAGCTGATTTAGACAGACTATCAGATCTGGGTATTCCTGTAGATGTTGTGTTTAATCAAGGTGTAGACGTCCTAGGCATATAATTTTTTTAATATGTATAGGGGTATTAGAAAATTTTATTGTCTTTAATATATAGCTTGAATATTTAAGTGGAATATTGAAGTGTAGATAGAATATTTAAGAGTAAAGTCTGATAGAATATTTAAGGGTTACTTTTACAAAAAAATTGACCACTTATATTATGAGTGTTATTTTTAATTTTGAAAACAAAATTTTACCTTGTTTTCAAAATTGAGAATGAAACCTCAACAAAGATTATTGGTTTTTAATTAATGATTAAGTTACCTCGGTTCGTCCGAGGTTTTTTTATTTATTATACTTAAGTTATCTTGTCGCTGAAATTATTTGAAATTCATGTTAATAAAATATCAATTTCTCTTCCTTCTCTTTTCATTGAGCATACCTACTTTCTCACAGGACATTATAGTTGATGTCAACATTACAGCGGATGAATTTCCTCAAGATATATTTTGGGAAATAACAGACCAACAAAAGAATATCATTCTTTCTGGTGATCTGGAAGGATGTGAACCATTTCAATCTTGTAATAATAGTTTTACGATACCTAATGCATGTTACATATTTATAATCAGAGATGTTTATGGAGATGGTATCAATGAACCAGGTGGTTTTGAAGTTTTGGTGAACGGCAACTTGATCGGTATAGGTAATACTTTTGAATCAAAGGAGCAGTTCGATTTAAATTGTAAAAGTGGCGAGTCTTGCCAAATGGCAGTTGTGCTTGACTTACCTGATAACAATATAAATGCCCCAAAAGATAAAGATTATTGGTTTAAATTAATCCCAGAAGTATCAGGACTTTATAGAATGAACACGTGCTTAAATTTTATCACAGGTAGTGGATACGCTAATACTACAATGTGGGTTTATGACAGCTGTGATGCAGATCTTCATCAAGAAGGGGCTGAAGGCGCGCTAGGGTATTCCGATGACTCCAGTCAATGCGCACCTGGTTCCTCATTTAATTACGTTCCCTTAGAAAAGGACAATGAATATTTAATACGAACACGCGTTAATGACCTTTCATGGCCAGTGGACTCAATAAAGGTGCGCGTTCAAAAATTACCACCATTCTCAGGATGTACTGATCCTAATGCATGTAATTTTAATCCATTTGCTGGAAGCGATAACGGAACTTGTTTTTATAGCGAAGATTGCAGACCTGATTTAAAACTGGATGAAGAAGAGTTGAAAAGTTCTATAATTTTGGATCGCGTGTACAATAATGATGAATGTTTAATCGAAGAAGGATGTTTGAAAGGATCAGGCTGGAGAGATGTTATCAAATTTTCTACCAAGATTGATAATATTGGCAATGCGGATTACATTGTAGGAATCCCTGAAAGGAATCCTCAAAATTTCTCAAAAGAAAATTGTCATGGTCATTGGCATCACCAAGGATATGCAGAATATTTATTGTTTTCAGGCAATGGGCAACCTGAACCTGTTGGATTTAAAAATGGTTTTTGTGTTCTTGATCTCGATTGCGAATCAAATCAACCCAAATATCTTTGCAGTTATATGGGCATTACGGCTGGCTGCAGCGATATTTATGATGTTGATGTTGATTGTCAATGGATAGACATCACAGATATAGCAGATGGAGAATATACATTAGTAGCTCGAGTGAATTGGAATCGGTTACCTGATATGCGATCTTTTCAGGAGATGACATATCAAAATAATTGGGCACAAGTGTGTATTTCGATTGATCGTTCGTCCGGAAGCTTGGCTGTTGATATTCTTGAAGATTGTGATAGTTACACAGATTGCTTAGGTGTCGCCTATGGAGAAGCTGAAATAGATTGCAATGGTGTTTGTGGTGGAAATGCTGAATTTGGTGATGTGAATGCTGATGGCATTTTAGACGATTCAGATGTTGATATTTATCTTGATTTGATTACAAACAAGCAAACTGATAATTTACCTTGCTTAGATTTAAATGGAGATGTCGGGTTGAGTATATACGATGCCTTATTGCTTCAGGAATGTATTTTTATAAATGAAGAGGAGGCAGGTAATCCTTTTCATACGCATTGTTTCTTTCCTGCTGGTATTCAAAACTTTGACGACAATTTATCCCTGATTGTAACCAATTTAGATATGTCTTTAAGGACGTTAGAATTATCAATTCAAATTCCTGATAATAACTTGCTGGGATTTCAAGTGCAATTTGAAGGGATTGAAATTGATAGTTTCGAAAAATTGTATAATGAAGAGGCTTCATACCTTCATAAAAACCAAAACGAAATCATTGGGTTTCATAAAGAAGAAGCTATCAAGCGAAACCCAGAATTTCAACCTTTTTTAAAATTATATTTTTCTGAAATTTTAAATGATAGCCTCTGTATACTATCTTCTTCAGAATTCGTTAATGTTGAATTTGAATTGATTTTTCCATTAATCAGTGATGAGTGCCTCTTTGTAACTGATAATTCTAACTTAAATTATCTAAATAATATTACGATTTACCCAAATCCTACTGTCGATATTTTAAATGTGTACAGCACTCTAGACATCAAATCTATTCAAGGATTTGATATGCAAGGAAAGCAAGTCCTTTGGGTTAGCAACCTTGGAAATGGACAGTCGAAAATTGACATTGGATATCTCTCCCCAGGATTGCATATTTTGAAGTTAAATTTAGAAAATCAACCTCCTCAGTTTTTAAATTTTATTAAAATATAGTTCGTTTTTAAATTAAGTTCTTTATCTTTTATATGATTTATTGGCCCCTAATAACCAAAAAACATTTTTTATCTTCTTATATGTAATAAATATTTATAGTATTAATCAATGATTACCAAAGGTTTATAAAATGATAAAAAATATATTAAAAAAAAGTCATTTTATAATAGGGGTAAACTTTAAATATAATGTCCTTATTACAGACTAAGGATTCTATTTTTTAGATTTCTCAGTATTTTATCAATACCTGTTTTGTACGATTTTGATCAATAAAAATGGAGATTATTTCCTTTTGGAAACTAGTTGTCATTTGGATTGATTTTGACGTATTTATGGTGAAATATTGGGCTCTTTGAGCAATATTGCACTAGGTATTTTTAAAAAAGACCTTTTAATTTTGAGAATGAAAACCTACCGGCACTCTAGGTTCGCGTATGATCCTAATGTATTTGAGTATACTCTATGTATGCTTAAATCGCCTATTTCTGCATGTTTATCCTTAAGCAGAAACTTAATAAACAAATTCACTAACAACTATATTTTTTCTGAGCCAATACATGAAAATCGTGTAGGGGCTTTAACATTTGGATTTAATTCACTTAACCGAAACACCCACACTATGAGATACTCTATGAAATCAACTCTGGTTCTCTTTTTTGCTTTTGCATTGACTTTCGTGACTCAAGCTCAAAAGCGGGGATTCAACGATTCAACACTCTTAGTTCATGAAAGCGTTGACAATAAGTTTAGTCAGATGAAAGCCAAGTCTGGGAACATCGAAGTTATTTTCAGAAAAGACAGACTTGAGATTTTTGAAAAGACACCAAATGGAATTGAAGAAAAACAATCATTCTTGTTTTTCAATGATTCAAATAAAGTTGAACCTAAGGCCATAGGATTGTTGACATCAGGTACAAAGCAAATTCCAAATGAAAATATGGCAGCAGTACTAGGTGCTGATGAAATGAATGTGAGTACCTATAAAAAAATTGTATATGAAAATCTATACAATGGAGCAAACCTAGAAATCTCAGTTGTTAATAGAGCAATCCAATTTTCGATTGTTAGCAAATCAAATGTTTCTGATATTCCTTTCAGTTTATCGTCATGGAATGATTCAGATATGATCAAACTTGATGATATTATCAAATTGGTAAATCATGAAAGTTTTGAAATTTATTCAAACAATACATTTCTAGCTGTTGACGGCAAAGATTTAAATTTTGCTCAGACAAATAAATCAGCATCCCAAAATATAACTTTCACCCTTAACTTTTTAAACTAACACCCAATGAGAACTTTAAATCTTAAGCAACAAAGTATAATTGCATGCGTCGCAATTTTGTCCTTTTTTAGTTTAGGTGTTAGCGCCCAGACCGCAACCTTAACTACAAATGGGCCGTCCCCTATGATAAATATTGATGGGACATCATATCAAACCTTTTGCGTTGAATATAACAACAACACACCTCAAGCAGGTCATGGTTATAACTGGGATAATACCCCAGAAGATATAACCAATGATGATATAATCTCATGTTTGGCTGCCCAAGGGAGTTACAGTATATCTGCTATTCAAGCAGCCGTATGGTATTTTTCAGATAACATAAATCCATCTTCAGGTTCAAATGCTTGGAATATAATTAACAGCGTCAACAATGGGACTTATCAACCCCAATGTTGTTCTGAATGGTATCCTAATGACAATTCATATCAAGATGTTATTTCTAGGGATGATCCGTACTGTGTTCCTACTTGTGATCCAGCATTAACAATTTACAATAATGGCACATG
>JABDKX010000118.1 GCA_013001975.1 Saprospiraceae bacterium
AGTATCTGGCCAAGAAACACCCCCATTCTTACTTAAAATAACTTGATAAGTAGAAGCGAATTGTCTTGTTTGTTGATCAAATTCAATAAATAATCCTGATAAATCAGTGATTGCAGTTAAGTCAATAACTGGACTTATTAACGATCCAACACAATTAGCAGGACAAATACCCGTACCTATTGCTGGTACACCTCCACCTAAATTATCTAAATAATCCGAATCCATAACAACAGCACCGTTACACATCGTTGGTGTTGATATATTAACACCAGTTGCAAAAGATCCATTTTGTAATACTGTTGGGTCTATCGTCCAACCAAAGCAAGTATCAGACTCACAAGATATTGTCCAACCATTCAATCCACCATCAAAATCACCTTGTCCAGATTCATTTCCCCATATAACTTCTGGTCCATAAGATGGAGTCGGGCAAGGTTCCTCAATGTAAAGTAAAGTTATATCTATATCTCCCCCTTCTGCTTCGGTTCTGACTGTCATACAATCCTCTAGTGACATACCTGCAACAGGAGTACTTACTTGATCTCCTACAGTTCCTACACCAGGGAAAAATTCACCAGTTACGTTATTACAAATAATTGTTGCTACAGCACCAGCATTTTCACTAGCTAATGCTTTAACACCAAATTCGCAATTACCTCTGTCTACAAAAGCAATCTTTCCTGAAATGTTTGTTATTGTACCATCACATCCATCTGTAACTGTTCCTTCGCCGTCATCTGCAAATGTGGCTGTTCCAGATAATTCTGTCATTAATTGTTGTCCCCATCCAGTTGTTAAATTGATTGGATAATCTCCAGTAATAGATGCAGGAGAATTAACTCTTAATATATTCACATTCTGTGCACCTAATTGAGCAAATGCAAATACCATTAAAAAGAAAAATCCTAATTGTGTAAATTTAATTTTCATATGTAATTTTTTAATTATTGGTTAACTACCCCAAGCACTTAGGCATCGCAAGACGTAGTGATTAAGTGCTCCAAAAATAATAAAAGAATCTAAGTAGTCGTGTCGTTCAAACTAAATAAACATCCAATTTCAATGAATTA
Source organism: Saprospiraceae bacterium (assembly GCA_013001975.1). Taxonomy (GTDB): domain Bacteria; phylum Bacteroidota; class Bacteroidia; order Chitinophagales; family Saprospiraceae; genus RFSX01. The sequence goes on from JABDKX010000118.1 coordinate 1,071, forward strand.
AGTTTGATTATTTATTATTTTTTCAAAATCAAGAAGTGGAATACTTGAAATTCCCCTTTTCTGACACACAAATGCGCCACATTCATTTGCAATTAATGCAATACTTTTTAATGGATATTTAAGTAAATACAATATTGTTATAACCGATATTACAGTATCACCAGCCCCTGATACATCTGGATTCTCAATATTTACACCTTTAATTATACCGCTTGAATGTGAATTCGAATAAAAAACACCCTCTTCAGCTAGGGTAATAATGAAATTCTTAGACAATAAATCAGAATGATTAACCAATTTAGCCAGATCATCGATATTAACTTTGTCTAATTCTAAATATGATTTAAACTCCTTAAGATTAGGTTTAAATACTTTGCAATCCGATAATATCCTAAAATTAGCATTTTTAGGATCCGTAAAAACCGGAATATTTTTCAGAAGAGCTTGTTTTTGTATAAATTCAATAAGTTCAGAAGTTATTAATCCCTTATTATAATCCTGAATAATGAGTGCATCGATGCTGTTTTTAGATAGAATGCCAGAAATTGCTTTGATAACTTCTCCTTGAATGGCCTTAGATATTACAGATTCTGATTCATGGTCTATTCTAATAAACTGATCATAACTTTCATTAATAACTCTACACTTAGTGGTTGTTGGCCTTGAATCATCAATAATTAATTGATGTTTAATCTGATGTTTATCTAAAATAGATTTTAGTTTATAAGATTGAGCATCATTTCCAGTGACAGACACCAAAATAGGATTAGCAGTCAATGACTTTATATTAATAGCAACATTTCCAGCACCTCCAAGACGGTTTTCTTCTGAAGCTTTTAATATTATAGGGATGTCTGCCTCAGGTGACTGCCGAAGATGTTTGCCTTTTATATATTGGTCCAACATCAAGTCTCCAATAATGAGAATATTGTAATTTCTAATTTTTCGCATCAGAGCAAATTTAAAATCAAATCGCTAAACTCATCTAAATTGTTGGACTCATTTTCAAAGAAGTTATCCACTTTTAAATGATACTGGGCTTTATTTATTTTTACTAGCAATTCTGGAATACCTAAAATGTCAGACTTATTTGATAATACTTTTAAAATTCGCTCTTCTTTCAATTTTACAGCCATTGGAAACTTCCTGATATTTGGACCGCAAACTATTGGTATTTTATATACTAACGGTTCTATCAAATTATGAGGTCCTTTTTCAAACCCAGCACCAACATATGCAATATCCCCAAATCTGTATAAATATCTCAAGTCACCATAAGTATCAACAATTAAGATTCTTTGATTCCCTTCACCTCCTTCTGAATAATAAGAGACTTCTTCGTTTATAGCATCAAATTTATTTTTAATTTCAATAGTTACATCATGTGGTGCTATTATAAAATTAAAATTTACCTCATTATTTATTAGTTTTTTTATAAAAGGCCATTCCTTGTCAGTCATACTTCCAAAGACAATAACAGGTCTTTTAACTTTCCAGCTTAAATGACCAACATTTTTTTCTTTGTTTTCTACTGCTTGCCGAACTCTGCTATCTCCTAAGAGTTTTAAGTTTTTAAATCCGTTTTCATCTAAAATGTTTTGAGATAGAGTAGAGTGACAAAATATATATTTAGCATTTTGAAGAAGTGATTTGAATGAACGAAAAAGAGGATTAAATAAATAACTATTCTTTCTTAGATGAAGGCTGGTATAACAATATGGAATTTCCATTTTATTTAAGATCCTTAAAAAGTTGAACCAAAACTCATATTTTATAAAAATAATTGTTTTTGGATTTATCAGTTTTAATAGCGGAATATAATGGCTTTTAATATCTAGTGGCAGATATATCTTTAAAAATAAATTAGGGTCTAAATGTATATTGTTGTATCCAGACGGAGAGTAAAAACTTATAACAAACCTTAATTGATCATTTTTAGTTACTAAAGATTCAATCAGAGGCCGAGACATTTCAAATTCACCATAACTTGCAGCATGGATCCAAATAATTTTATTTTCAGACCATTGTTTAATAGTTGGAGTTATTTTCTCAATTTGATTCTTCCTGCCTTCAATCCAATATTTCGCTTTTTTATTGAAAAAGCTACCGAAAAAAATAATACAATAATAAACTCTGATAAATAAGGTGTAAATGAAGAACATAATTTATTTATAAATTATCTAATAAAATATTTCTTCATCTTTATCATATTGACTCTTTAATGGAATCATCCATTTAAAATCTAATCCAATAATTATATCAATTCTACTCTTATCATCTTTTAAACCAGTATCAAAGTTAATAGCTCTTGTATTTTTCGTAAACCCCTCAGTTAAATTTAAAGCAAGCTCAAAGTTTATCCTTTTATTCTTACTTAAACTCATCAAACCAATTTGTTGCTTCAATGCAAAACCCATTGTGTTTCTATCGTATCCTTTACCATAATTTCCATTAAACTGAGGTGCATTATTTGTGTCTACTTGAATTCTAATATTATGTTGAAGAACGCCAATACCTAAACCTAAAGCCAAACCAGAATAGGGATTCTTTTGAGATTTAAGAACTATTTTATTGCCCATTAAACCAAGATATGTTCCTCTTTGTCTCAGGAAAACATCAACCAGACCACCATCAGACCCTAATACTGAACCGTTTTCTAGCCTTAAATTTGCGAATACATCCTCTTTTACATTATCCCCAAATAAGATAGCTCCCTCTATTGAGAAAATGGTATTTATTTTTTCTTTATACAGATCAAGAGATATTCCAGCTTGAAAATGTGTTCCAAATCGATCACTTAAGTCACCGAAAGACTGATTTAATCCATAATTTGCACCTATAGCAATAAAATTTTGCCTTTTTTCTTCCTGACCATTAAGTGAAAAACTTAATAAAATGATTGCACAAAAAGTGGTAATCTTATTCTTCATACGGTAAAACTAATGATTTCGGAAATGGCAACTCTTATCTGAAGCAGTATTTTAACGACACCTAAAGTTATTATTTATATTTTATTTGTTTTATTCGTTTTTGAGTGCTAGAAAATATCAAGTATATTGCGTGCTAAACTTTGAAAGAAGTAATTATTAACTTTCTTTTATATGTCAGGGATTAAAGTATATATACTCACGGCTATTGCCTTTTTGATGATAATGAATGTGAACGCTCAGAATTACAATCAATTATCTAAAGAAGAACTCATAAAGGAATTGGATAATCGCAATCTTGATTATGAAGAAGTTTCGGCTGCGTTGTCTCAAAATGGTATTGATCTTGAAACTATTGATCCAAACAGTTTAACCACTCAACAAAGAATTATAATTCAAAATGTAATTGCTGATTTAACCTCAAAAGGAAAAAGTAAACTTCCTAAAAGTGCCTCAACTTCATCTTATCCAGAAAAACAACAAATTGGAAAGGCAACAATTTTAGATTCAATTCCTACTCAAGTCAGTCTACCTAATGTTCAAGTTGAATTAAAAAAGTATGAAATTTGGGGTCAAGAATTATTTCGCGAGAATGGTTTGTTAAGAAATCGTGATGCTCAATTACGGGCATCTGAATCTTACATTATTGGACCTGGTGACGAACTTATAATTTCGATTTGGGGAAGGTCACAAGTTGATAAAAGTCATGTTGTTGACGATAATGGTTATATAAAGGTTCTAAATAATAGAGTAAGAGTTTATTTAAAAGGAATATCCGTTAAACAAGCTAGAAAGAAGTTAGAAACCATCTTAAGCAAGGAGTATAATTTTTCACAAGGAGAATTTGAAATAGCAGTAAATGACTCTAGAACAATACGAATTTCTATATATGGTGAAATAATTGGAAAACCTGGAGGCTATTCAATTTCTGGCTTCGAAAATGCATTTAATGTTTTGGCAAGAGTAGAAGGACCTAATGATTTTGGTAGTTTAAGGAATATTCAATTGCAAAAATCAAACGGTATAACCAAAACGCTGGATATTTATAAATTTATGGTAAACCCTTCTATTCAATCTAACTTTTACCTAGAAGAAAACGATATAATCTTAGTACCTATCCAAGATAATATTGTACAAATAAATGGTGCTGTAAAAAGACCTTTAAAATATGAATTGCTCGAATCAGAAGGATTAAACGATTTGATAAAGTTTGCTGGTGGATTTAAAGAAAATGCCTATAAACAAAAAATTCAAGTTACAAGATTTGTTAACGACAAACAGACTGTCGTTGATTTGAATTGGAACGAATTGCAATCGAAAAGAATAAACTTTAAACTATTAGATGGAGATTATATTTTTATAGAAAATATTGAAAAGGAAGCTAAAAATTATGTATCTGTTATAGGAGAGGTTGATAAGCCAGCAAATTATGAACGTATAGAAGGTATGCGATTAAGAGACCTTGTTGAAAAAGTTGGCCTAAATGAAAAAACAAGCCGAGGCATATTGTATTTGACACGAACTAATGCTGATGGTACACAAGAATTACTTAAATTAAATCTGCAAGATGTTTTAGAAAATGCAGCATCATCACAAAACATTATATTACAAGATTTAGATTTATTGGATTTTTGGTCTCAAGAAAGGTTTGCAGATGAAGCCATCATTTCAATTTTCGGAGCCGTAAGAGAACAAGGCGATTATCCTTATGATCAAGCAGGAAGCATCAGAGTTGTCGACGCAATAACCATAGCCGGTGGTTTAAGAAGAGATGCTTCAAACTATGTTACTATTCATAAAAATGATCCACTGAATCAAAAAAGAAAATACTACAAGACCATAGATAATATTCAAGAATTGATTAATAATCCTGATCAAGAGAACAATTTTGTTCTTAATCCTTTTGATAGCTTGGTCGTAGAGTCACTGGATGAATTTGAAGAGGAATTATATGTTCGAATTGAAGGTGCAGTAAATAATCCGGGTAAATTTCAATATGGCGAAGACATGACTATTAAAGACTTATTGATTCTCGCTAAAGGCTTTCAAAGAGCTGCTTCAACAAATAATATTGAAGTTTCTAGAGTCGTAAAGAAACAAAATGAACCTACTTTTATTAGAGTTGCTTTACTAGAAATTGATGAGGATTTCAATGTGTTAACAACAGGTGTTGCAAATGGTGAATACAGGTTAGAACCTTTTGATAATATAGCTGTCAGATATATTAAAGATTATGAACTTCAGAAAAGAGTATTTTTAACTGGAGAAGTTGAAGTGCCTGGACCTTATGCAATTTATAAGGACAATTTGAAAATTTCTTCTGTTATTGAGCGTGCTGGAGGATTAACTCTTGAAGCATATTCTGCAGGTGCAACCTTAATCAGAAAAGACCAAAATATTGGTAAAGTTGTTATTAAGTTGGAAGAAATATTGTCAGATAAAAACTCGGAGTTTAACTTCAATGTAAAAAACGGAGATGTAATTGATATTCCTACTGTCAATGAATTTGTGACTATTAATGGTGCGACTAGGGTAGAAGAGGTTCTAGGTCAAGGCGCTATCAGTTCAAATAATGAAATAAAGGTACCATATCAATCAGGCAAAGATGCTATGTTTTATATAAATGAACATGCAGGTGGACTTGCAGAAGATGCAGACAAATCAAAAATATTTGTCAAACATGCGAATGGAGAAATTAAGAAACCTGGACCTGGTTTTTTTAAAAAACGTTATCCCTTAGTTCTTCAAGGATCAACTATAACAGTTGGCTATAAATCATCTGATGAATTGACAAAAGCTGAGAATGAAGAAAAAACTGACTGGACTAAAGTTTTGGGTGACTCTGTTGGACAAGCCATGAGCATTTTAACTTTAATCTTGTTAATCCAGAGATTAGAATAATTACCCTTCAATTGCCTTTAAACCAGGTAGACTTTTACCTTCTAGATATTCTAACATAGCACCTCCACCAGTTGAGATAAAACTGACTTGATCTCCCAATCCTGATTTATTTATTGCTGCCACAGAATCGCCGCCACCTATTAAAGAAAAAGCGCCTTTTTTTGTGGCCTTAGCAACTGCTTCAGCTATTGCAAATGTTCCTTTAGAAAAATTTTCAAATTCAAATACACCAACTGGTCCATTCCATAAAATTGATTGGGCATCCAAAATGATATTACTAAATTTTTCGATCGCTTTTGGCCCAATATCTAAGCCCATCCAATCATTGTCAATATGGTAACTATCAGTTATTTTGAAATCTGCATCAGCAGAAAATTTATCTGCAACTACAGTATCTTCAGGTAAAACAATTTCTACATTTTGATCTTTGGCTTTCGAAATAAGTTCCAATGCTAAATCTAATTGATCATCTTCAACCAAAGATTTTCCAATATTACCACCTAACGCTTTTGTGAATGTATAACTCATCCCACCTCCAATGAGAATGAAATTCGCAACATCAATTAATTTTTCAATCAACTTTATTTTATCACTGACCTTAGCACCACCTAAAATAGCTACAAAAGGTCGCTTAGGTGAATTTAATAATTTACTTGCAAATTTAAGTTCGTTCTCAATTAAGTATCCAAAAGATTTGTCTTCAGGTTCGAAAAATTTAGCAACGGTTGTAGTTGAAGCATGTGCTCTGTGCGCTGTACCAAATGCATCGTTAATATATACATCAGCCAACTTTGCTAACTTTGCAGCAAAATCTCTGTCACCTTCAGCTTCCTCCTTATTAAATCTTGTATTTTCTAAAAGTAAAACTTCACCAAGCTTAAGTACATTTGCTTTATCAAACGCATCTTTACCTACAGTATCATGAGCAAATATTATTGGTCTTTTAAGAAGTTTAGATAAATTTGGAATGATATGGCGAAGTGTAAATTTTGATACGTTTATACTTCCATCATCTTTCAATTTTTTTAATGGCCTTCCAAGATGCGACATTAATATAACGGAAGCGCCTTGTGCTAAAATGTCATCTATTGTTGGAATAGCTTTTAATAATCTGGTCTCATCTGTTACATTGAAATCTTTATCAAGTGGTACATTAAAATCAACACGTACCAAAACTTTTTTACCTTTTAAATTATTTAGCATATTCAATCATTTTTTGATAAAAAAAAACAACTCCTTGAAAAATAATTGATCCAAGGAGTTGCTAATATCTTATTCAATTATTTTATACCGTGGCAGTCAGTTCAGCTAGTCTTGCTGAATATCCTGCTTCGTTATCATACCATGAAACTATCTTCGCCATTCTTCCATTTACATCTGTTAAACCAGAATCAAAAATAGATGAATGTGTGTTTCTAACGATATCAGAAGATACGATTGGATCTTCTACATATTGAAGGATGCCCTTCAAAGATCCTTTCGAATACTTTTTAAATGTTTTATTTATTTTTTCAGCCGTAACTTCTTTGTTTAACATTACATTCAATTCTACCAATGAACCAGTGATCGCAGGTACTCTAACTGCCATTGCAAAAAGTTTCCCTTCAATACCTTTGATAACTTTAGTCACTGCTTTTGCCGCCCCTGTAGAAGTCGGTATAATATTATATGCTCCAGCTCTTGCTCTTCTTAAATCCTTATGAGGAGCATCCTGAATTCTTTGGTCACCTGTATATGCATGAATAGTGGTCATTGATCCTTGGTCAAGTCCCCAATTCTCTTCAATAACCTTAATTAATGGAGCCAAACAATTAGTAGTACAAGATGCGTTACTTAAAATCTTATCAGTAGATTTAATATCGCCTTGGTTTACACCTAAAACGATTGTTTTTATCGAATCGCTTTTTGCAGGCGCTGACAATAAAACTTTTTTAGCTCCAGCTTTCAAATGTAACGAAGCTGATTCTTGCGTATTAAAAATACCGGTACATTCTAAAACAACATCAATTTTATTTTTTTTCCATGGCAGTTCCGCTGGATTTTTAATAGCTGTAGCTATGATTTTCTTTCTTCCAACAATAATGTGCTCATCCGTTGATTTCACATTACCATCAAATGGACCTTGAGCACTATCATATTTTAATAAATGTGCTAAAGTTTTGTTATCCGTTAAATCATTAATAGCAACAACTTCAATGTTTCTTTTTTCTAATAATTTTCTGAAAGTTAATCTTCCTATTCTACCAAAGCCATTAATTGCAACTCTGGTCTTTTTTGATGCTTTTCTTTTAGCCATTATTTTATTTTTATTTTGAAAGACTGCAAATTTACAAAAGATGACCTAATAATGTTTGGTTATCTGTATTTAATTGAATTACAATAAATTATTTGATTAATTGAATGATTTACCGACGATTATCTTGTCAGAGTAGTTAATAAAATTACAATAAATTGTTGCTCTAGCTTTCAGATTGACACCACAAAGAATTTAAATGCATTACTTTTGCTCCCTTTGATCATTAATTCTTAATTTTTCACAATAATGAATAAAACTGTCTTACTTATTTTATCATTAATATTGCTTTCAGTAGCCTACTATTTTCTTGCTTTTAAATCTGGTGAAAGTTCCATTAATTTAGAAAGTCGAGATTTTATCGTTGATGATATTAATGATATTCATTATGTTACTTTGAAAAGCAGTGCATACCCGATGATGCATTTAAAAAAAGAAGGTAAAGACAATTGGATATTAAATGAAAAATATGATGCAGATATCAATGTCGTAAATAACCTAATTGGCGTACTCAATAAAATGCAAATTAAATATACGCCTACCAAAGCTATGAACTCAACGGCTCTCAACAGTTTGGAGAAAGTTGGAATCCAAATTAAAGCTTATGATAAATCAGGTCAAATTTTATCGGATTTTATTATGGGTTCAAATGATAATGCTGAAACAGCAACTTTTTGTGTCCGAAGAGGGTACAAACAAACTTATGCCATGCATGTTGCTGTTACTGAAGGAGGACTCAGAAATTATTTTGATCAAACACTTTTTAATCTTCGCGATAAAAGCGTTTTTAAAATAAATCCTAATAAAGTAAAGTCTCTCACCTTAGAATATCCTAAGGATAGAAAAAATTCATATATAATTGAAACTAGTGAAAATGGATATAATATAGCGCCTTTAGAATCATTTAATATCGTGGACGGTCAAATGTCTCAAAATATTATTGAAGCTTATATCAAAGATTATAGTCAAATTTATGCTGAAGTAATTAAGACCGGTGAAGTCAAAATGGATTCAATAAAAGAGCTCGTCCCATTTGCTAAATTGTCATTTCAATTAAATGATGAAACAAGATCATCATTTGATTTTTATCCGATGCTAGATTTGTTGGACAATACAGTCAATACACAATCAATAAATGACCTAGAAGCAATTGAAAGATATTTTGTATTTTCCGATGCGGATGAAGCTTACGTTGTACAACACAGGATGGTAAAAAACTTTTTCAAACCAATAACTTATTTTTATAAGAAATAACATTCTAAAAAATTTGCGATACTTACTTTACACTTTGTTGATTGTCATATGTTCAAGTTTTAATTTTAAACCTGATTGGGGTTTTTATGGACATAGAAAAATCAATAGAATGGCGGTCTTTACCTTACCTCAAGAATTGTTTGGTTTTTATAAAAAGAACATCGAATATATTACAGCTCATGCCGTAGATCCAGATAAGCGTCGCTATGCATTGAAAAATGAATTTGCTCGACATTATATTGACATAGATCATTGGGATACAATTCCTTTCAACAATGTACCGAGAGATTTTGCACTCGCAACTATGAAGTTTGGTCAATTAATAGCCTACAATAAAAATGATACACTGCAAATAAAAATTGAAGAACAGAACCATAAGGATTTTTTTTATAATTACCTATTTGAAGATAGGTATTCTACCAAGATAGAATTAGATATTGATAGCCTTATTTCATTTCATAGTACAGAAATTTTAACTAAAAAATATACTGGTCTTTATTTCAATAACGCCTTGGTTCAGTATGGAATATTGCCTTACTTTTTGGAAGATTTTTATAAAAGGTTGGTTTGGGCATTTGAGAAAAAAGACACAAGAGCCATTCTTAAAATTAGTGCTGATATTGGACATTACATTTCTGATGGACATGTACCGTTACATACGACAGAAAATTATAATGGTCAAATGACAGATCAGATAGGTATTCATGCATTTTGGGAAAGCAGGTTGCCAGAATTATTTGCTGACGACAATTATGATTTTGTAGTAGGTAAGGCTGAGTATATTGATGATATGAAAAGTTATATATGGAATTTTATAACTGAGAGTCATGAATTGTTACCTGCAGTTCTAGAATTAGAATACAAATTAAAAAGTACATATGCTGAAGACGAACAATTTTGTTTTGAAGAAAGGTTAGAAAGAACAACACGCATTCAATGTGAAGAATACTCTGCAGCTTATCATAATTCACTTGACGGAATGGTTGAAAAGAGAATGCAAGATGCTGTTTTAGCAGTAGGTAGCTTTTGGTATTCTGCTTGGGTCGAAGCTGGGCAACCAGATTTATACATTAGCGATAAAGTTGTTAATGAAGAAGACGAATTAGAAGAGAAAAAATTGAATGAAGCGTTTCAAAATGGAGAGCAGTATGGAAGAAAACATTGATAAGCTAGGAAAAGAAAAATGGTCCCTTAGTTTAATTCTGAAAGGGATGTGTATGGGAATTGCAGAAGTCATCCCAGGTGTTTCTGGTGGAACGATAGCTTTTATAACGGGCATTTATAAAAAACTAATAGACAGTATCAAAGCTTTCGATCTTAAAACTATTACGTTGCTATTCAATGGTGACTTTAAAAAAGTGTGGTCAAAAATAAATGGTCCTTTTTTAACGCTGCTCCTTTTAGGAATGGGTATTGGGGTTGTACTCGGTGTTTTCGGTGTATCTCATATGTTAAGTGAATTTCCTGAAATATTATGGGCGTTTTTCTTCGGATTAATTTTAGCATCCGTTCCAATGATGTTGTCAACTATAAAAGAAAAGTCAATAATTGTAATTTTGAGTTTTATCGTTGCCGTTGTTTTGGCTTACATTATAACTTGTCTTTCCCCTGTTGAGGCTTCAGAATCTAAATTGTATATTTTCTTATGCGGGATGATCGCCATTGTTGCGCTCGTTTTGCCTGGAGTGTCCGGTAGTTTTATTTTATTATTGTTAGGAGCATATACCATTATCATTCCTCTTCTAAAAGGTTTTCTTTCAAACCCAACGTTGGATGCCTTTGTAACGCTTGCTGTTTTTGGGATTGGTTGTTTGACTGGTTTATTTCTATTTGTCAGATTGGTTTCTAAAGCATATAATGACCATTATAATGTTACCATAGGATTGATGAGTGGTTTCATGCTTGGTTCATTAAACAAAATTTGGCCATGGAGAAATCCTAAAATCCTTCTTGATAAAGATAAAGCCGAGATTATTAATGTAGATAATTCAAACCACCAATTATTTGATATTTTAGATCATAAATTTAAAATCCTCCAAGAAACCAATGTTTTTCCTAACGCCTACTATTATAACGATCATTTATGGATGGTTTTAATCGCATTCGTCGCAGGTGTTTTAATGGTCTGTTTACTGCACAAATTTAGTGTTCAAAATAAGGTAACAATCTGATAGTAAACCCTTTTATTATCCTTTAATCAGTATTCAGGAATATTCAAAATAGCTCTATTTTTCCTAATTCATTACAACATTACCATATTCTAAATAATTATTATATATATTTACCTATAAATCAAGATATTTCATATATTTGTATTCTTTAATATGTATTCAAATAGGTAATCATGTTCAGAAAACTACAATTGCTCACATTACTGATATTAATACAAGGTGGCTTGTTATCCCCTGTTATTGGTCAGAAATCACTGGTAAAGGCTCAGAGACAGTTTGAGTTAAAGGCTTTCGATTTAGCTATAGAAAATGCGAAGAAAGCCCTAGAAAAAGAGCCTGATTGCGTAGATTGTTATTTCGTAGTCGCAGAATCATTCAGAATGATGAATGAAAATGTTGATGCTGCGATATGGTATAGAAAAATGGAGCAATTTAAAAACTTGCCTAATGATTTTGCTTTTAACTATGGCCTCTTGCTTAAAAGAATGGGGCAGTACGATAAAGCTGCCAAGTATTTTAACGCGTACGCAGAGATTAATCCTCCAATCGGAACATATTTCGCAGAAAGTTGCTCATTCGCAAAAGAAAAATTAGCTTCTTCAAGTGATTTTGAATTGAATTTATACTCAGCTAGTTCAAAATTTACTGATTACGCACCTACATTATTCAAAGACAAATTGGTCTTCGCTTCATTTAGAGATGACTTTAAAAGAAGCCTTGATAAGAAAAATAAAAGCTTAATTCAAAACAAAGGTTCTCAATTGTTTATCGGCGGTTTAGGTTTGACAGGAGATGTCAATAGCGTAAATTTCCTTTTACATGAAGATGAAGAGACTTTCGATTCTGGACCTGTTCATTATGCTTCTGATGCTCCAATTTGTGCTATTACAAGAAATAATTTTAAGAATGGTGAAAAACATGTCTTTTCAAAAGATCTTGAATTAACGCTATTCACAGCTAATGTAGAGCCTGATGGTTCTTTTAACAATAAAAAGCCTTATCCATTTAATGAAGCGGGATATGCTAGTGGATTTGGTGCCTTAAATGAAACTGGTAACATTATGTATTTTGCATCCAATAGGCCTGGTGGTTTAGGGGGATTTGATTTATATGTTACATATTATAAGAATGGGGAATGGACTTATCCTGAAAATTTAGGTAGCCCGATTAATACTGAAGGGAATGAGATTACACCTTTTTATATTGATGGAAGTATTTATTATTCTTCTGATTTCTTGATGGGTCTAGGTGGTTTTGATGTTTTTAAATCAGTTGTCAAAAACGGGGCTTGGACGTTTCCTGAAAATATGGGCAATGGCGTTAATTCGCCAGAGGATGATTACTATTTAATTAAACAACCTCAAAAAGAGTCTTACTATTTGACTTCTAATAGGTTAGGTGGAAGAGGAGCACATGATATTTATTTAGTACATAAAGCACCCATTAAAGATGAAGTTGTAACTGTAGATTTCGAAGATGTGGCTCCGGCACCTGTAAGTTTGGAAGAAGACATTGTTCAAAATGAAAACCCAAAAGTACAAAGTGTAAAACTGGAAGAAGACATCATTGATGCTGATATGGATGAAGAGGCTATCGCTAAAACATACGTTGATGTGCCAAATGAAAAAAGCTCTGAATTAATTGATTTCAATAAATTATTACCTCCTAAGGCTGTTGATTTGAATAAATCAAATGCAAGAACAGTGTCATTAGTCGGCGCAAAAAGGGTTGCATTTGGAGAAGTAATTAAAAATCATTCAAATGTCTATTTTATCCAGTTAGCAGCATTATTTAAAAGTGCAGGTAATATAGAAGACTTTATCCCTTTGAAAAGATATGGCAGTCTATATAAAGTGAAACACACCAATGCTACTAAAGTGAAATTGGGATACTTTATGGATGAGAGTCAAGCTAAAGAGGTTTTAAGAAAAGTAAAAAGTTTAGGTTATTCTGATGCTTTTATAACTTATGAAACCCTAAATACAAGTAGAATGGAACTGGTTACGGTATCAGAGAAAACCAAACATTCCTACAGCAATGCAGGATTTACAACAGAAGAAACAACAGGTGTTAATTATAAAATCAGATTGGCGTCTTACGAAGATCCTATTTGGTTTGATGTAGATAAAGTAAATGACCTTGGAATTATTGAACAGTGGAGTAAAGGTGAATGGACAATTTTTGTCCTAAGTGGTTATGGTTCGCAAGAAGAGGCTGAAAAAGTTAAAAATTCAGCTTACAAAAGAGGATTTACTGATGCAGAAGTAGTCCTTGATCGAAACGGTATTCTAGAGAAGTTGAGATAACAATTGTTAAAAATTGTAAAAAAGGTGCATAATTCGTTATGTGCCTTTTTTTTATCTTCTATTTCATATATGATTATTTATAATATGCTGCTTTATTTAAATATTATTTATTAAATGCTCTAATATTTTAAATAAATGTCAAGAATGACTGCTTTTTTAAATTTAGTTTCATTTTTTCAGCTTTTATGTAACTTTTATTAAAATCTTAACGTTGTTATAACTGAATGCAATCTATCTTGGCTTTATGAAAAAACTCCTATTTAAAGTTCTATTCTGTGTTATTGTATGTTTAAGTTGTATCTCTTATAACTTCGTACAATCTTCTACTTCAGAAACATCTGTAGTTTCAAATAATATTACTGAGATTTCTCAATCTAAAGACAAGATGGTGACTTCTTTTAATAGAGCTACTTTGATCGTTAATAAGATTATAGATGTGCTTGCGCACAGAAAAAACTAACAACTATTTTTCTAGCAGTGGATCAATATCAAAACCATTTAGAAATTGATTTACTTTCATTCTTTTCTTTCCATTCATTTGCAGATCTAGTATTTTAATATACCCATCTTGACATCTGATTTTTAGAGACGACTTATTATCGCTTTTAATTGTATTTACCTCGTCTGATCCGTCTGATAATTCATATTCTGCTTTATAAACTTTCGTGCTTTTTTCACCTAGCATAAACCACGCACAAGGATATAAACTTAATCCTCGAATGAAATTATATACTTGTTCAGTCGGTTGATCAAAATTGATCTCAGTATTGCCTCTATTGAGTTTTGGAGCGTGTGATACCATTGTATTATCCTGTTCAATTAGTTGAACGGTATCTTTTTCTATCTCCTGAACGGTCTTCAAAACCAAATCAGCACCTATATACATCATTCGATTATGCAGATCAGTAGCATTATCTGAAGGATAGATTTTTATTTCTTTTTGAAATACTATAGAACCTGTATCTATAGCATGTTTGAGTTTAAATGTAGTAACACCAGTTTCTTTTTCGCCATTAATAATGGCCCAATTTATTGGTGCAGCACCTCTATATTTTGGTAGTAACGAACCATGAAGGTTATAGGTGCCAAGCGGCGGCATATTCCAAACCATTTCTGGGAGCATTCGAAATGCAACTACTATTTGTACATCAGCCTTAAGCGCTTTTAATGTTTCATTAAACTTAGGGCTTTTTAAGTTTTTCGGTTGCAGAATATTTAATCCCTTATCAAGTGCATACTTTTTAACTGCTGATTGGATCAGTGTTTTCCTGCCCCTTCCTCCAAGTTTGTCTACACTTGTTATAACACCAACAATATTATAACCTGCGTTATATAATATATCTAAAGATGCTACTGCAAATTCAGGTGTACCCATGAATATTATTCTCATAATTAGGTTTTGTCATGCAAATAAAATCAATTTATAGTTAAAAAAATGCCAATATGAAATGATTCGCACAATTTTTGCATTGATATTATATTATAAATTTATTTAATATGTATTTAAATCAATACGGTGATAAACAATAGGGCAATGAAACATATTGTTACACTCTTATTATTAGCTTTTCTTCCGCTGTTTTCATGCGCTCAAATGAATATATTAGAAGGCCATATCTTTGAAACTGACCAAAGAGGTCATATTTCTGAAGCAGTGATACAGATCTTGAAACCAGATGGTAAAGTCCTTAAACAAACAACCACTGATAAGGAAGGATACTTTTTATTAAGTACAGTGTTTTCTGATATAATAGTTAAAGTCTCAAAATCTCTATATAATGATATTGAAGTTGAGGTTCGTTTCGAAAGCGATAATCCTAAGAAATTTTTACAAATTCAATTGGACCGTTTACCAGGATATCTTTTTGAAGTTACTATAAAGGAAACTGAGAATTCAGATAATCTAAATGATGATGGATTTAGAATCGATGTTTATAACAACACAAAGGAAAAGGAAGAAATGGTTTTGATAAATCATAGGGATCCTGTCTTTATAGTTCCTCTAATCAAAGAAAATCATTATTCGATTTTGATCAGAAAAGACGGTTTGATGAGCAAGAGAATCGAAGCATTTGTAGATATCGAAGGGTGTATTTTGTGCTTTGAGGGTTTGGGTTCAGTTGGTCCAGGGGTATCTCAGTCATTAAGTGAAAATAATAATATTGGTGTATTGTTAGCTGATGTGAGTATGATTAAGGCTTTTGAAGGAAAAAAGATAAAGGTTGAAAACATTTATTATGCTTTAGGGAAGTGGGATCTCACAGGAAAGTCTAAAAGTGAATTAAATAAATTATCTACATTAATGAAAGATAATCCTAGATGGATTGTTGAGTTGGGCTCACATACTGATTCAAGAGGCAATGATTATGATAATTTGACGTTATCAGAAAAGAGAGCACAAGCTGCGGTTGATTATTTGGTTGAAGAAAGAAACATTGATCGACTTAGAATTTCCTCAAAAGGGTATGGCGAAACACAAATCATTAACAGATGTAAAGATAATGTTGAATGCTCTGATATTGAACATAGTAAGAATAGGCGAACTGAGATAAAAATTGTAGGAATTTCTGAAAAGATGAGATATCAATCTTTAGCAGAAATGAAAAAAGCTGAAAATGCGAATGCACTTTTGTCTGATGTTCGATTGGGAGGAAGAGGGATGGTGCCGATTTATGATGAATCTCAAGATTCTATTTTAAATGCAATAAGAGATTCGATTGCATTAAGTATAAAAGAAAAGGAAGCAACTGTTGCAATCGATACAATTGAAATTAAAGATGATCCGAAAGATCCAGTAGAAGAAAAAACAGATAATATCAACATTGATGAGGCTGCTTTTGTAAGACAAGTATCGGTAGAGAAGGAAGATGATGCTTTATCTAATATGGACGAAAACATTGAAGAAGAAGCTTTGCCTAATACAGACGAAAGCATGGAAGACGTTGCAAGTCATATTCAACAGAAAAGCCAAGATGTGGTCCCTGATAATTCAGAAGTTTTGCCTGATAATGTTTTTATAAAAATCGTTATTAAAGAGTCGAGTGAGTCATTACCTCAAACCGATGATATTTATAAAAGTCATGAAAATATTTATGAAATCTATCATAATGGTAAGTTTAAATATCTTTTTGGTGAATTCAAATCTATGAAGCAAGCTGAAGACCTATTAACTCAGTCTTTGAAGTTGATTTATCCTGATGCTTACATTGTTAAATTTAGCAAGTAGTCTTTAGAAGTTGTAAGCTAAGTTGATTCCTGGGAAAGTAGGATTTAACCTAATACTCAAATCATCACTGACATCAAATTCAATTAAGTGTCTGTCAATAAAGGCATCTGCTGTGACTATAAGATGGACGCCTAAAAAAATAAGCCATTGGTTATCTTTTTGAGAACGTGCATTGTCCCTGATTGTTTTTACTTGAGCTAAATCCTCTACTTCAAAACCATCGCAAGGTTCACCGATTGCTAAAGACTTCCACCTTTTATCCCAGGTTTTATAAATATTGATATTATCGACAAGAAAGTAAATGGCTGCGCCTTCGGCCGCCAATACAATGGGCAGTTTCCAATATCGTTTGTTATAGACTTGACCAGCCCCAGGTACTATTAAAGAATATAAGGCAGCCTTTCCTGGATTTCCAGAAAACATACTGAATATCCCATATGCATCTTGAGTTGAAGACGTATCAACTTTTGTTGTTGTGCTGTCTGCTTGAATAGATTGTGCTTGCCCAATACATATCGAGCAGTTAACAATGAACAAGACTATGACAGCAAATGTCTTCATTTGATTTTAACGATAAGGAATGATGCTTTATTCTTGAATGAGATCAACAATATCATTTAATTCATCATCAGAATTAAAATGTAAAACAATTTTTCCTTTTCCTCTTGATGATCGAGCAATGTCAACTTTACATCCAAGGTGGTGCGTTAATGCCTCTCTTATTTTTCTAACTTCAGGATGTAATATTCTGTTTGGAGCAGGTTTTAGAGAAGACTTAGCCGGCGACTTGATTGATCTAACGAGATCTTCAGTTTTTCTGACAGATAGGCCATCTTCTTTTATTCTTTTAAATATTATCAATTGCTGTGCTGCATCTTCTAATCCAAGTAAGGCACGCGCATGTCCCATTGATAATTTTTTTGCTCGCAATTCTGATTGAATATCAGGTGGTAACTTTAATAATCTTATGTAATTTGTAATTGTACTTCTTTCTTTACCAACGCGCTCAGCCATTTCGTCATGTTGCAAATCACATTCATCGATCAGTCTTTGATATGAAAGGGCAACTTCCAAAGGGTTTAAGTTACTCCTTTGTATATTTTCAACCAAGGCCATTTCCAACATTCCTTGATCATCAGCTATCCTGATATAAGCTGGTATTTTTTTTAAACCTGCTAATTTAGAAGCTCTCCAACGTCTTTCACCAGAGATAATTTGATAACTATCTTCTCCAAGCCTTCTTACAGTGATAGGTTGAATTAATCCTAATGTTTTAATTGATTGAACGAGCTCTTCCAGTTCAACTTTATTAAAATCTACTCTAGGTTGAAATGGGTTGGCTTCAATTTTGTCAGTAGATATTTCAGCAACTGTTTTACTTAGTTCAGTTACTACTTTTTTCTTCTTTTTTGGCTTACTATCAACATTATCTATGTTTGTCAATAATGCGCGAAGACCTTTGCCCAGTTCTTGTTTTTTCTTACTCAACTTTTATTCTTTTAAGATGTTTGTAAAGATTTTTCTGGTTCATTTTTTTGTATAAACTCATCAGCTAAGTTTAAAAAGTTTCTTGACCCTTTGCTTGAAATATCATAGAGTAACACAGGTTTTCCAACACTTGGTGCTTCTCCAATTTTTGAATTTCTATGGATGATTGTATCAAATATTTTATCACTCAAAATATTGTGCACTTCTTCTACTACCATTTTTGCTAGGCGTAATCTCTTATCATACATTGACAATACAATGCCTTCAATTTCTAGCGACTCATTTAATGAACTTTGTATCAGGCTTATTGTGTTTTTTAACTTACCGAGACCTTGAAGAGAAAAGACCTCACATTGGACAGGTATTAAAACTGAATCCGCTGCTGCCAACGCGTTAATAGTTATAATTCCTAATGAAGGAAGACAATCTATGAAAATATAATCGTATTCATCCCTAATTTTTTCTAAGACTTTTTTGAATACATATTCTCTGTTTTCTGCATTAGCCAATTCAAGTTCTGCGCCAACCAAATCAATATTTGATCCAAGAACATGTAGGTTTTTAATTTCAGTTTCTGAAATGGCTAATTTAGGATGAACATTATTAATCAGACAATCATAAATGCTGTATTCATTTTCATCTGGATTGATACCCAATCCTGTAGTTGCATTCGCTTGTGGATCCGCATCAATTAATAATACTTTTTTTTCTAAAATCGCAACTGCAGCTGCCAAATTAATTGCAGTTGTTGTTTTTCCTACTCCTCCTTTTTGATTAGCAATAGCTATAACTCTCGACATGTTTAAATTTCAATAGTTTCACCAATATTTGGCAATAACAAAGTTTTATTTTTAGCTCTAAAAGCTTCAATGGCTTTTGATTTGTCAATTTTAATGTATCCAAAAGTATCATAATGACAACCTATTATTATATCGCATTTGATAAATTCTGCAGCAATAGCAGCATCTTCATAACCCATTGTAAAATTATCTCCTATAGGTAAAATCGCAACATCAAGCTTTGGACATGTCATTGGAATCAGTTCCATATCTCGTGTTAATGCAGTATCTCCTGCAAAATAAAAACATTGATCAGCATTCCAAATTACGAAACCTCCTGGGTCACCTCCATTAGCGCCATCAGGCATTGAGCTCGTATGAATTGCGTTGACATACTTTACAGTTCCAAAATCAAAACTATATTTACCCCCATGATTGATAGGATGTCCCTTAACGCCTTTTTCATCAAACCAATTCACAATTTCATAATTAGATATTAGCTTAGCATTGCTTGATTTAGAAATTGCTTCTATATCGGCGACATGATCTCCATGTCCATGAGAAGCTAAAATCCAATCTGGGTTTAATGAATTCAGGTCAAAATTATCATGAAGTGGATTATCAGTAAAAAATGGATCAAACAATAAGGTTGAATCACCTAGCTTTACTTCAAAAGTAGCATGTCCATAAAAAGTAATTTTCATTAGAATACAATTTTCAGTTCGCAAATATACTAAGGTTGAGCCTTAATTGCATTGTATCCTTACAAATAAGGCTTAATATCAAAAAGGCGGCTACAAAGATTGCAACCGCCTCATTCGTTAGGTCTAGATATTATCTACTTTTGGATCATCACTTTTTTAGTAATGATCGAACCATCGGCTTTATGGATGTTTAAAATATATATTCCGCTTGAATAATGGCTAACGTCAATATTATGAGTGCGTTGGATGTATTTATCTGATTTGTACATAATTTGACCTTGAGCATTTAATATTAATATGTTTTCAACGCCATTATGGTTGTCTATCTCTATATTTATCCTATCTACTGCTGGATTCGGATAGATTGATACTTTTGTTTTCTCCATCTCAGATTTCAATAATACAGGGTTAAATCCTCTTGATCTGGAGTTTATATCGTCATTTTCTTTAGAAGTACCAGTACCCCAAATAGTAAGGCAATAATCCTCAGTTTCTCCATGCTGATAAATGCCACACGGTGAAGTAGGGTAGGATCCTGGTTTCATAATGACGCGCATAACAGATTTTCCAGGCCAAAGTATTTGTGGTGTCACGATAACTCCAGATAGTGTCGTTGTTCCACATCCATAAGCCACTTCTTCTCCAGCGTCTTCGAAATCGCCATCAAGATTATAATCAATCCATACCTTCCAATATACTTTATCGTCGGGTTGTCCTTCATAACCAGGATCTAACTGTAAAGGATAACTCTGGTTTTCATCTATATTGACACACATATTTGTAAAATCAGCATACCCACCGTTATTTCCAGATTGGTTATTTAATTGTCCAAATACGACTGAATCAATGTAATAGTTAAATGAAGTTACTGATGATGATGTACAATATGTTGTATTCACAGGTATCGACTCTACTTCAATATTGAATGAGCACTCAGCTGAATTTCCACATCCATCAGTAGCTAAATAAGTCACGACATGATTAGAACCAGGAGGTAAAACTGAACCAGGACTTGGTCCTGAAGTCTGAACTACATTCAAACAGCCAGGAATCTCCATTATATATTCTAAAGCATATGTGTTATATTGATCATTCCATTGACCGTTATTTAATAATTCTACATAATCTTGATTATAATTATAATCGTTTGGCTGTCCTGGATACCAATTGGTATAATTTAAAGCATCACCATTTACCCACTCAAATGTACCTTCATTTTGTGCATCAGAACAACCTATCCAAGCTGATTGCAATGTTAGAATGTTTGCTAGGAAATTATTTTCTTCCGCGCTGTTTATGACGGCCAAGTGACCTCCATTATTGATACACGTTTGCTGAGCTGTATTCCATTCTTTTGGTTGCGTTGAGCAATAATAATGGTGTCCTCCAAAAGCACCCATATATACAAATCCTTGAATTGGGCCACCCGCTGAATCATTACAGCTGCTGCAACATGTATGTGCAGTTGGGTCTTGCCAATCAACAATAACACCCGGACTATTTGCTGGAGCAGACATAACAATGTCATTAGGACAAGTCAAATTAAGACCACCTTCAACAACTATTTCAAAACTACATGTTGCAGAAGAACCACAAGCATCAGACATTGCATAACTGACAGTATATCGCCCTCCCGTTAGGAATGAACCTGGCTCTGGACCAGCTGTCTGTTGAATATAAGTACATGGTATTTCCATGATAAACTCTAATGCGTAATGGTTATATTGATCATTCCATTGGCCGTTATTCAACATCTCAACATAATCTTGGTTGTTGTTATAATTGTTTGGTTGTCCAGGATACCAGTTTGTATATCCAGGGCTTTCGCCATTTGTCCAAGTGAATGTTCCTTCATTATTAATATCTGACAATCCAATCCATGCTGATTGTAGTGTTAGGATATTTGCTAAAAAACTATTTTCAGCGGCATCGTTTATCCTTGCCAGATATCCGCCATTGTCTTCACATATTGCTTTTGCTGTATGCCAAGTGGCAGGTGCAGTTGAACAATAATATTGATTGCCATTAAATGTTCCCATATATACGAAACCTGAAATTGGATTTACAGAACTACAATCTGCACACGTTCCTTCATATACAGGTGGTACCCAATTGGCTATCGCACCGCCATTAGTTCCGCAGGTAAGCAAAATATCATCAGGACATGTTAAGGTTGCTGAATTATCATATAGTACAGTTACATTAAAATGACAAACACTACTATTGCCACAATTATCTTCAGCTGTATAGTAAACTGTTGTTGTACCGACAGGAAAATAACTTCCTGGTGTATAGTTACTTGTTACACTTGGCGTGCTGCAAAAATCTGTTGCATACGGAGGAGTCCAATTAACAAGAACAGTATTATTGTTAACAGTTATATCCGATGGACAGTTTGCAAAACTTGGAGCATGTGTATCCTTGGCTTCAATAACTTGAACACAACTAGATGTTAAATTACTTCCAGATGGATAGGAAGCAGTCCATGTTCTATGAATTACTTTTTCTCCATAACAAGGCCCCGTTGATGTTATTATATCTTGATAGGTAATATTTGGATTGGGACAATTTGGTCCGCCATAAGCAGTAGCCCAACCAAGCACAGAAGGGGAGCTATTAGATCCTGGACATATGACTTTATTAGAAGGACAGTAAATAGTTGGAGGCACGTCACATTGAGGTGCACACGAAACCGAAATATTAAAACTACAAGAACTTATATTACCACATAAATCTGTTGCTGTATAAGTTATTGTATGATAGCCTTCATTAAACCATGCTCCATTGTAAACAGGATTGCCATTTTGATCGACAGCAGTTAAATCAGGCGCATTACAATTATCAGTTGCTAGCGGAGAATTCCAAGAAACGGCACTATCACAATCTGCTGTATTTGAGGTGACTGTAACATCGCTTGGACAGTAAATAATTGTAGGTGGAACAATATCTTCTAATGATAAAATTTGAGTACAAGTACTAAACAAAGATGAATCGTCAGGATCTGTCGCTGTCCATTTTCTTTCTACTACCTTTGCACCACACGGACTACTCACAATAATTATATCAGAATAAGTTACAATTGGATCCTCACAATCGCTGCTGCCTGCAGTTGCTGTTGCGTAACCAGATTCACTTGGAGAAGGAATTGTTCCGTCAGGACAAGCCCAATAATTTGCTGGACAATTGATTACAGGAGGTACGGTACAATTAGAAATACAATTTACCGTAATGTTAAAAGAAGCAACAGCAGTATTTCCGCAAACATCAATTGCTGTATAAGTAATTGTGCTGACACCTTGAGGTAAATTTGAACCATTTGCAATATTCGAACTCATTCCTGAAATGCCACAATTATCATTCGCAAATGGATTTGTCCAAGAAACTGGTACTTCACAATTATTACCAAAACCTGTGACAGTTATATCCGATGGAATATTAGAAATAACTGGTGCTTCATCATCGATTAGCGTAATTATCTGAGTACAACTAACGGATAAAAAAGGATTATTTGGATCTGTAGCCGTCCATATTCTTTCAACTACCTTTTGACCAATACAAGGACCAACAGAAATGATTAAATCATTATAAGTTACAATTGGTGGATTACAATCTGTGCTTCCAGGTGTACCAATTGCATATCCACTAATAGAAGGATCAGGAATTGATGCATCTGGACACCCAGTATAATCTGATGGACATGTCAATATAGGAAAAGAAATACATATAGGTATACAGTTAACAGTGACTGCAAAACTGTCGGTCGTTGTGTTGCCGCAATCATCAGAAGCTGTAAATATTATTGTAGTTATGCCTTCATAAAATGCAGATCCGTTTGGTACACTTGAAGTCAGACTTGCCACATTACAATTATCATTAGCTGTTGGACTTGTCCAAGAAAATGGAACTGCGCAACCGTTGCCATAACCTGAAATAGTAACATCTGAAGGAACTCCAGATAGCGTCGGTGGGGTATTATCTTGAAGGCTTATATTTTGAACACATGTAGTTATTAAAGAGGCATTATCTGGATCAGTTGCTATCCACGTTCTTTCTATTTCCATCACACCAGCACATGGTCCTGAACTTATTATGCTGTCACTGTAAGTAACAATAGGACTTTGACATAATGTATCACCTGGCGAAGCAAATGCAAAACCTGAAATTGATGGATCAGGAATTGTCGTACTTGGACAAGAACTAAATGGATTTGGACAGATGAGAATAGGTGCAGTCTCACAAGTTGGCGTACATTCGACAATAACTTGGAAAGTTACACTGGTTGCATTTCCACAGCTATCAGTAGCTGTATAAGTTACATCCGTTGTTCCTTCAAAAAAGAAAGATCCATTAGCAACATCTGATTCGAATGACATGATACCACAATTGTCAGCAGCATTTGGAATACTCCATATACCTTGTACTGAACAATTAGTACCACTACCAGATAAGGTTAAGTCCTGAGGTACATTTGCAATTGTAGGTGCTAAAGTATCAATCAAATTAATTAATTGGATACAACTGGCATTCAATGATGCATCATCTGGATCTGTAGCCGTCCACGTTCTTTGAATTGTTTTGGCATTAGTACATGGCCCTGAAATTAATATGGAATCAGAATAAGTTAATAAAGGTTGATTACAATCAGCTGACCCTGGAATAGCAAATGCAATACCACTTACAGAAGGATCTGGAATTGTATCACTTGGGCAGCTTTGAAAATCATCTGGACATAAAATTATTGGATTGAAAACACACGACAGGTCACAAAGGACAGTAATTTGAAAAGTGCCTGTAGCTGAGTTTCCACAATCGTCTAAAGCTGTATATGTTATTACTGTCGAACCTTCTGGAAATGAAGAACCATTGGTATGATTTGCGGTAAAGCTGGCGACATTACAATTGTCTACAGCAGTAGGAGCTGTCCATGTAACGGGAACAGAGCATCCGCTTCCAAAACCAGTAACAGTAATATCTGGCGGTATATTTGAAATGACAGGATTTTGAAGATCTGAAACATTTATTAATTGAGTACAACTAATTTGGTTATTGGGATCATCAACTTGAGTTGCGGTCCATGTTCTTTCAATTAACATCGCACCCGAACAAGGTCCAGATTGAATTATTGAGTCAGCATAAGATATAATTGGTGTTGGACATGTTGGCTCATTAGATAGACCTATTGCTGTGCCAGTATTTGCTGGGCTTATATCACCTCCAACACAAACAGATTGATCTGTAGGACAAATGATATCTATAGAACTACAGCAAACCCCCTCAACAGTTACATTGAATGAGCAAATGTCTGTTAACCCACACAAATCTTGTGCAGTATAAATGACAGTTGTTGTTCCTAAAGGAAATGATGTTCCACTAGTATCAGTTGGTATTAAATTTTGAATGCCACAATCGTCCGTTGCTGTTGGCGTGGTCCACGTAGCCACTGCTTGACAATCATTAGCTAAATTTATTGTTATATCTGCCGGACAATTTTCGATTACCGGGACTTCAACATCTTCTAAAAAAATTGTTTGCTGACACTGCGAACGAAGTTTTGCACTGGCTGATCCGGGAGGGTATTCAGCTGACCAAGTTCTATGAATAACTTTTAAACACGCAGTATCTGTAACTATGACATCTGTGTAAAAAACCAACGGAATTGGACAATTTGGATCTCCAGGTAATGCAACAGGAAAACCTGTGTTTGCAGGATCCGTACTATCCGTTGGACATCCAAAATAGGTTGAAGGACATATAATTATGGGTGCTGTTAAACAGGCAAAACAAAGATCGGAATTATTCTCTACGTTTGTATTGTTGGATAATAAATTACCATTTATAGTAATTATCAAACATAGCGTCACTAACACATTGGGAAAATATTTTTTCATCTTAACATAATTGACTTCTTATTCTATTTGAGTAGAATAAGTAATTACAAAATACTAGGAATTGACATTATACAACCTCAATACGTTTCGATGACAAGAAACGCTCCTATTAAACTTTGTTAAAATGTGATTTTATTGAAATTAAAGGTATAATTAGCTGTTAATCAGCTTATTTGTGCCAATATTAGATAATTTGTCGCGATAATTTGAAAGGAAGGATAGAGATCAATTGTAATTAAAATCCGTTTAAATCTCCTGTTTTGACACCTATGAAATTCAGAGATTGCACATTTCCGGGGTCTAAACTGACCGGAATCTCATTTGGAATGAATTGATAACTGTCTACACCTGGAAACTCTGAGAACAATCTGAGGATAACCCTCTGTAACGTTATTAAGTCCAGCGTATTAATACTACCATCACCATTTGTATCCGCAGCCAATTGTAAATTGGGATCTGTAATTGGATTAAGTCTTAAAATCTCTTTGATCATAATGATTAAATCGGCAGCACTAATTTTAGAATAAACCTCATTCGTTTTTCTTATTCTAATGACTGGATCAATTAATCCAGGAAAATCGTCCTCGAAACTTTGAACAATCAATTGAGATCCAGTTAATGTCACAGGGTAGGATTGTGTAGCATTTGCAGATTCAATAGAAATTTCCAAATCATTGATATTATTACCAAAGGCATCTTCGATTTGTAAATCAAATGTTGTAGGCTCAATTTCTTCAGTTGGTTTTTGAGCTCCTGTGGCTGCAATGGCTGCATCTAATTGAGAAATGGTATTACTAACACCACCTCCTCCAACGCCATAATTAACATACCGATTAGGGCTGATAACTGCAAATTCTGGAGTCCCAAAAAAACTGCCATAAGTTCCAGATGTATAAGGCTCTAAAGCTTGCAATGCACCTCCGTCAAAACCAGCTCCTGGAAAAGTCAGATTAAAAGTTGATTTGTAACCAGCAACATCTGCGTTACTATCACCAGATCTGATACTCAATTCAATAAACTGAACATCATTTTGACCTTCACCCCATTCTTCATATAATGTTTGCATTGATGGTGCAACTGCTCGGCAAGGAGGACAATTGACAAAAAACATTTTAATTAATACAGTTTTTCCTTGATCTAAATAATCCTCATATAAGTTATGTTCGACACCATCTGTATCTGTGATGGTAAAATTTGGTGCTAATTGCGCAGATAACGATACATTTGCAGAAATAAAGAAGACCAAACTAAGAAATAAACTTTTTCGCATGACGATCATTTAATTTAAGTGATAATGCTTTACAACCTATGAATGTTCAATTCCATAAAATTATAAATCCGACTTACCAAGAAGCTTGGGATTTTCAATCATTGCTTCATAATGATGTGAAAGCACTAAAAAAAGCGTTTCTCAAAGAGAATGACTATAGCAAAAATACACCTAATTTCTTAAATCATTTGGTCTTCTGCGAGCATTCTCATGTGTTAACTCTCGGGAAATCTGCATCTATCAGTAATCTGATAGCCGATAAGGAGCAATTAAAATCAGAGGATATCGAGCTTTATAACATTAATCGTGGAGGAGACATTACTTACCATGGTCCTGGTCAATTAACAGGCTACCTCATATTTGATCTTGAATTATTGTACAGAGATGTTCATAAGTATGTTAGAAATATCGAAGAGTGTATTATTCAGTTTCTAGCTCTATATAATATAAATGGGATACGATTAAAAAAGTATACCGGAGTGTGGATAAAAGATGAGAACGATTACAGAAAAATTTGTGCAATTGGCGTGCATTTAAGCAAATGGGTAAGTATGCATGGCTTTGGGTTAAACATCAATACAGAATTGAAATATTTTAATAATATCATTCCTTGTGGAATAGAGGACAAAAATAAATCTGTAACATCACTGTCAAAAGAAATAGGACGTCCAATCGATATGAATACAGTGTACGATCAAATGAAAGAGATAATCTCTGAAGTATTTGGATTTCAATATATAAATTAAATTAATGAGAGAAAAGAAAGTGGAAGAGAGTAAAACCATAATGACAGAAATGATAATGCCTAATGATACCAATCCTTTAGGCAATTTAATGGGAGGGAATCTTATGAGGTGGATGGATTTCGCAGGCGGAATATGCGCAGGCAAACATTGTGAAGCTTATGTGGTTACTGCGTCTGTCGATCATGTTTCATTTCAACAACCAATAAAACTAGGAAATGTTATAAGTTTAAATGCTAAAATAACCAGAGCTTTTAATACTTCTGTTGAAGTTTACATAGAAGTTTATGTATCAGACATTACTGGAGCTAACACGGTAAAATCTAATCATGCTTACATGACTTTTGTTGCACTTGATGCAAATACAATGAAGCCCAGAAAGGTACCTTCTATTTTACCAATAACACCAGAAGAACATAAGCTATTTGAAAGTGCCGTTCGTCGTAGAGAATTACGGTTACTTTTAAGTGGAAGAATCAAACCAAGTGACGCCAAAGGATTGATTGCTTTTTTCGATGATGCTGATAATTAACGCCCTGACCTGTTTATAAAATTACTACTGGCCTGTTGTGTTCCCATCACTAAGATATCCTGAATATTCACGTGTTTGGGTTGACTTGCAATGAAGTAAACTATTTTAGCAATATCTTTGGAGTTCACTGGTTTGAAATCTTGATATATTTTAGATTTATCTTCATCACCATTGAATCGAACTAAGGAAAATTCTGTTTGTTCAACATGCCCTGGCGCAACTTGACTTACTTTTAAACCATACTTATGTAAGTCTATTCTCATAGCCTTTGTTAGCGCATCAACAGCAAACTTTGTTGCACAATAAACATTGCCTTTTGGATAAACTTCTTTGCCAGCTACAGATGCTATATTGATAATATGACCCTTTTTCTTTTTCACCATTGATGGTGCAATCATTCTGGTCATATACAAAAGACCTTTTAAGTTTGTATCAATCATGATATCCCAATCTTCAATAACACCTTCATGTATTTCGTGGAATCCTTTAGCCAGACCTGCATTATTTAAAAGGATATCAATATTTTTCCATTTCCCTTTAATTTTTTGAGTTGCTTTCTTGACTTCTTTTAATATTCTGATATCAAAACAAAGCGGTAAAGTTTTTACAGCATATTTTTTAGCTAATTTATAGCTTAGATCATTGAGCTTTTTTTGCCTTCTTCCCGTAATTATTAAATCATATCCTTTCTTTGCAAATACTTCTGCACTGGCTTTACCAATACCCGAAGTAGCTCCTGTAATAAGTATAATTTTTGACATCGATCTATATATTTAGTCCAGCTAGTTTACTATAGTAATCTTTTTTAAATGCTTGGTATTCAGAAGTAGCAGGTCCATTGAATCCAGTATGAATATCTATGATTTTATTATTATCATCCACAAGCAATAGGGTAGGATAAGAATAAATTTTATCTAAAAATTCAAATGTCTCTCCTGTTTCTTTTTTATTTGCATATCCACCTAATAAAATGGGCCAATCAAAATTCATTTGAGACTTATATTTTTTTAATATAGCCATTGCTTTTTCAGTATCTCTATATTTTTCAAATGCGATACTGATAATCTCAATATTCGGGTGCTTGGCTTGCACTTCTTTTAAGAAATTTATTTCATCTCTACAATTTGGACACCAAGTGCCCATGATATTAATAAGCTTGTATTTACTTTTGTATTTAGGATCATTTATATCAGTCTGACTTCCTTCTGAATTAGGAAATGCAAACGCTATTGGCTTTTCATCTACTGCCTTCGTCATATCAGATGGATTCGTTAAAGTAAATTCATCGTCCCTAACAGCCATCCAGTTTGACTTGTAATGTTTTCCACTTCTAAACTCTCCATAAATGGTATCGTTGGACACATTTCCTGAAAATAAAAATGCATGTGCGCCATCAAATACAGACAGCTTCATTTTATTGCCATACGCATTGCCTGATAAATATCTGTAATCACCAGTCTCAGTTAAAAAAGTGCCATTTAAAATCTTACCTTCTTGCTTAAATTCAGCTATGGCAGGGTAAGCATCTTTGTTATCATGTTCGAAAGTCACTTTCCATTTGCCATCAAAGTTGTACGTTGATTTGGTTTGTGGTAAATCAAATCTGTGTTTTTGACCATAATATGCTATAAATTTAATCCTGTAATCTTCACCTCTGTAAGGTACCTTCCAATAACCTTCGATAATATTGTCTTCATAGAATCCATCTAAAGTACTGTCAAATGTTTTTAAGTTTAATTGTAATGTATCTTTTGCAGTCCTAGGATCTCTACCATAATTGACTTCTTCAACTTTAATTCTCTCTTCTCCATTTATAATATAAACTTCCATTTCCCTATTGTCATCATAAACGACATCAAGATTAAATGGCAGTTTGAAATAATCTGGCATGCCTTCAACTTCGGCAACTTCAGAAGTTGAATTAATTTGATCAGGGTCTGTTAATTTTAAAACGACTCGCCAAGGGCCAGGAGGGAGCTTTTCAAAATTATTTGGCGGTTCTAAACAAGAGAGTAAAATGCAGACAGTTAAGAAAAAGAACAAATGTTTAATCATAAGTTTGGTATTATGCCTTTAATAAAAAGCTAACTCAATTTAGGCTAAAATGTTGGGCAAAATGTCGTTTCATTTTCATGTTCACCAGAAAATCGAATTGAAAATTCAAAAGTATTCAAACCAAATGGATCGCTGAATGTATCGGTTAATGGAATATCATATGAGAATCCGAAAATGAATGCACCTTGAATGACACCCAATAATGGTGTGATACTTTCCAAATGAAAACTTTCCAAATCTTGTTTCCCTGAAGTCCAAAGTCCAAATACCAATCCAGTGTTGGAGTCTTTGAAATTATGTTGAACATTTGATCCAATGCTCAATTGGTTATTTTCTCCTTGCTTTTGATAAATGATTCTAGGCTGAATTTCAGTAGTAATATTTAGTTTTCGATCCATACTCATATGAAAAACATATTTTGATTCCAATGTCTCCGATAAGTCTAAATTCGGATTAGGATTTTCAAGACGAGCAAATAATGAGACATTTGGATTGGTCAAGTGATGTGCTGCAAAACCAACATAATATTTAGCGGTCTTATTGACATTTATAAAATAATTTAATCCAAGAGAAACATCAAAAAATCCAATGTTATTAGGAGGTAATGTTTCTTGTGTGGGATTGTCGAATGCATTGATTTGATTAAACTGATCTTGAAAAGTTATATTGTCATAATTAATGTTCTTTTGAATGACACCAACTTTTATACCTCCTCCAATAAAACTGGGATTGCGCTCAGTTAGTTTTTTATGATAAGCAAAATAACCTGAAATTTTATTCGTGTTAGCTTGAAACTCTGCAACGCGATCACTTGTAAAAAACAAGCCTATTCCAACATGATCCTTTCTTGCAGAATTAAAATCAAGATTAAAGCGTGTGTCTCCTCCAGCTGCAAAAGTCTTGTAGGGCGTTTCAAGATTATTGTTCCATTGGTCGCGATGAATCACCGTCATTCTGTAAGTACCATCATACGCTCCAGCTAAAGCAGGATTCATATGGATTGGTATGGCAAAGAACTGTGAAAATCGCTCATCCTGCGCATTTAAGACATTGAATAAACCAACAAAAACCAGAATTAATATCAAATTAAATTTCATAAGCACAAATCTACAATATTGAATGAGAATTCACCTTTTGTTTTGTCGATATTACAACGCAAAAGTGTAGGTAAATATGCGTATCAGACGATCATTTTTACTGTATTTAGGTGGTTTTGGTATTTAATGCTACACATTGTAACTTTGCAAGCTAAATTAAATCTTTGGTCTCAGAAGATGTTAAACTGTACGGTGTATGTAGGGTAAGTGTTGCCAGCATTTTCTCCTTACCAGATAACAATGCTCCTATGCTTTCTCAAGCATTGTTTGGAGAACGCCTTCTTATAATCAGACAAAAGGATAAAAATTGGGTCAGAGTTAAATGTTTATGGGACGACATCATTGGATGGGTTAGTCCGTTGCATTTATTTATATCGGAAAAAGTTAAAGAAGAGGATAACTTTAATTGTGAAGCGTTTTCACTTGAATTAATTCATGGATTACATTCTAACCAAATGACAATCCCTATTTGTATAGGATCCAACCTACCTAAATGTGATGGCATCAATGTAAGATTACCTTTTGGTAAATTTCAATTTAATGGTCAAATAATCAATCTCCAACAAACCGTTAATTCCAAAGTATTGCTCAGTAAGATCGCTATGCGATACTTGCATGCTCCTTTTCTAAAAGGCGGAAGGTCTATACTTGGAATTGATTCTCCAGCATTGGTTCAAATGGCATTTAAGATGATAGGAATTACTTTGCCAAGAACGGCAGAACGCCAATCAGAATATGGAGATGATATTGGTTTTGCAGCTCACTCTGAAGTAGGTGATGTCGCTTTCTTTATGAATAAGAGCAATGAAATTGATCATGTAGGGTTTGTTATTGAACCTATGAAAATCATCCATGTGCATGGACGTGTTAAAATAGATCAATTAGATAACCAAGGAATATACGATTTGGAAACCAAAAGATATACCTACAAGTTAAGAACGATAAGAAGAATCTTGAAGTAGATAAATTTATTTAATAAGTAGAACTTGCCTTTGCATTAACTGTTAGGGTTTACAATAGTGAAATTCCGAAATTGATAACATAAAATCAAAGATATAAAATTGCATAAAAAGGACCTTTTTTTAATTATTCTGGCTTTTGCAAATATTTATATTGTTTGGGGTTCAACCTATTTGTTCTCTACTTTCGCTTTAGAGCAGTTACCTGCATTTAGAATTTGTGGATACAGATATTTAATTGCTTCATTGATAACTTTAGCCATATGGTTTGTCTTTTCAAACAAGCACAATGCAACCCGATCAGAAATTAAAAATGCGATTATAGCTGGATTTGTTTTTCTTGGTTTGGGCACAGGAGGCGCTATTTGGTCTCTCAATTTTCTAGACTCAGGATTCACTGCACTTGTTATTTCTGGTGAACCCTTAATTATTGTTTTACTCCTTTGGATTGTCAACAAACAAGCTCCTTCTTTACAGACTTTGTTTGGAATAGTATTAGGCATATTTGGAATCTATCTTTTGGTTTCCCAATCAGAATTGGTTGCAACTGAAGACCAATGGATTGGCATACTGGTTATTCTATTATCGATGTTAGCTTGGGGTGGGGGATCAATATTTGTGAGCAAGGCAAAAATGCCGGATAACCAATTTTTAAATACTACAATTCAGATGTTTATTGGAGGTCTGACCACGTTAATCATAAGTTTTATTTTAGGAGAAAAAGTCATTCCATTTGATCAATGGAACAGATTAACCAATATCTCACTTGCATTTTTAATTGTTTTTGGATCTGTGGCAGCCTTTACATCGTTTAATTACTTACTTAAGAAGGTGTCTACCGAAAAGGTGGTTACCAATACTTATGTTAATCCAATTATCGCGATGCTGTTAGGATATTTATATAACAATGAAGTGATAACAGGGCAATCAGTAGTTGCGGCAATTATAATGTTATTAGGTGTTTTTATTATAAATAGCAATAAGTCAAAACAAAAGCAAGCTGCATAAAAAAAGCCTTTCAAATTTGAAAGGCTTTTTATTAATTCTTATTTAGTACTCATCTTCATTGAAGAGGAAGTCATCTTTCCGTGGATAATCAGGCCAAATTTCGACCATGTTTTCGTAGGCATCTCCTTCGTCTTCAATTTGTTGTAGGTTTTCAATAACCTCTAACGGTGCTCCAGTTCTGATAGCATAATCTATCAATTCGTCTCTTGTTGCTGGCCAAGGTGCATCTTCTAAGTGATGAGCTAATTCTAGCGTCCAATACATTTATATACTAATTTAAAATTTAACCATTTATAATTAATGACCTCAAAATGTTCACAAATGTATTAAAAAATATTATTCAAAAAATTATTTTATAATGTTTTTAAAACAAATGTGTAACTCATTCAAAATCAGATAAATATCTTATATGTAATGAAAGTTTTTTGAGTTACATATCTATTAACTCCGACAAATAGGAAAAAATTCCAATTTTATTAAATAATTAACATTGCGTCGCCATAACTAAAGAACCTGTACTTTTCTTTTATGGCTTCGTTGTAAGCATCCATGATTAATTCTCTTCCTCCGAAAGCTGATACCATTATTATTAATGAAGATTTTGGAAGGTGAAAATTAGTTACCATAGAATTTGCAATGCTGAATTCATAAGGATGATAAATAAATGTATTGGTCCATCCTTCAGCTTCTTTTAAGTATCCAGTAGCCGAAACCGCGGACTCTATTGATCTCATTGATGTTGTTCCAACACTACAAACTCTTTGCTTAGCTTTGATAGTCTTATTTACCATCTCAGCTGTTTTACTTGTTATTTCAAAGTATTCAGCTTCCATTTTATGCTTTGACAAATCTTCAACTTCAATATCCCTGAAAGTTCCTAAGCCAACATGAAGCGTCACTTCTGCCAAATTCACCCCTTTGATTTCTAATCTCTTCATTAGGCTTTTACTAAAGTGAAGACCCGCAGTTGGAGCGGCAACTGCTCCTAATCTTGAAGCATAAACTGTTTGATATCTTTCAAAGTCCATGTCCTCAGGTTCTCTGTTGATGTACTTTGGAAGCGGCGTGTTACCTAACTGCTTAAGTACATTTCGATATTCCTCTTCATCTCCATCAAAAAAGAATCTGATGGTTCTTCCTCTCGATGTTGTATTATCCACAACTTCAGCAACCAAAACATCATTACCTTCTGTATCGGAGAAATACAATTTATTTCCAACTCTAATTTTTCTTGCAGGATCAACAAGAACATCCCATAATCTCGCTTCCTTGTTTAATTCTCTCAAAAGAAAAACTTCGATTTGAGCTCCCGTTTTCTCTTTTTTACCAAACAATCGTGCTGGGAAAACTTTCGTATTATTAAAGATCATGGTATCATCTTCCTTAAAGTATTCTAGTAAGTCTTTAAAAACTTTATGTTCAATTTTACCACTGTCTTTATGGATAACCATCAATCTTGATTCATCTCTTTCTTTAGAAGGATATTTAGCTATAAGGTCTTCTGGTAATTTAAAATCAAAACTTGATAATTTCGTCTTCATATTTTATAATTCTTTTATTAGGTCAATGTCGTAAACATTGGGATAATTAAAACAATTTTGTTTATTGTCCCAAATCGCGGCAAAAATAGAAAAATTGTGCTAAAAGCATCAGTTTGGATCAATCTTTAAAAGGAAATTAGGGGACGTTGATTCATAGACATTAATCATTAGCAGACGTTAAAAGTTCATTCATCTAATAAATCTTTTGAAAAAAGGTACATTTTCTTACTTTACAGCATGATCTTAATTTTCAAAATTGTATTTGAGAGTACGCGTCAAGCATTCAGTTCGTTGATTGCCAATAAACTTAGGACATTCTTGTCTTTACTCGGAATCACAATCGGCATTTTTGCTATTGTTGCTGTAAAATCAGCGGTAGATTCTCTTAGGGATAACCTAATGGAAGGCATTTCTGAAATCGGTACTGATGTTCTATATGTGGAAAAATTCCCCTGGACAAGCACAACAGAAGATAACTATTGGAAATTCCTCAAGAGACCTGAACCTTCAATTGATGATTATAAAGCCATTAAAGAAAAATCTGATCTTACAGATCTGACAGCATTTGTAATTGATGCTGATGCAAAAAATATAACATACAGATCCAGCTCAGTCTCAGGTGGTTTTATGTTCGCCTCGACTTATGAGTTTCAAAGTATTCAAAAGTTGGATTTTGCGAAAGGTCGTTACTTCTCTCGCAAGGAATCTGAAAGTGGTGCGGAAAAGATTATCCTTGGACATCAAATTAGTAAAGAGTTGTTTGGTAAGCAAGAACCCATTGGTCGAGAGATTAAGATGCGTGGCAAGAAATATAACGTTATTGGCGTGCTGAAAGAAGAAGGGGAGAGTTTGTTTAATCCAATTAATTTTGATGAGGTTGCATGGATACCTTTGAATTGTGCCAGAAGGTTTATCAATTTAAGAGATAGGTTCTTAGATCGCTCACTTATGATTAAAGGGAAACCTGATGTAGTCTTGGAAGATTTGAAAAGTGAAATTACAGGTATCTTAAGAACAGAACGGAAGCTAAGACCTAAAGAAGAAGATGACTTTTCTTTAATGGAGATGAGTTCGGTTAATCAATCTTTAGAAGGCTTTTTTACTTCTTTAAATGTGGCAGGTTTTGTCATTGGGATATTCTCATTGATTGTGGGCATGTTTAGTGTTGCCAATATTATGTTTGTTTCAGTAAAAGAACGTACCAACCAGATAGGTGTAAAAATGGCGATTGGTGCTCAGAAACATGTCATTCTATGGGAATTCTTGATTGAAGGCATTATTTTATGTGCAATCGGAGGACTTATGGGATTGGTATTTGTTTATGGGATTGTAACGCTGGTTTCATTGGGAACACCTTTTAAAATGTCCTTGAGTTTGGTCAACATGATGTATGGCATTGGCGCTTCAATTTTAGTGGGCCTCATTGCTGCCATTATTCCAGCTATTCAAGCTTCAAAGTTAGATCCTGTTGTAGCAATTCGGAAGTAAAATAAAAAACCCGATTTAAATAAATTAAACCGGGTTTCTGATTTCTTAAATCGTTGATGGTTATTTTACCTTATCAACTATTGCTTTGAAAGTGCTTGGATGATTCATTGCTAAATCTGCTAATACTTTTCTGTTTAGATCAATTTCATTTTGCTTTAAAGCATACATGAATTTAGAATAAGAAAGTCCTTCCATTCTAGAAGCTGCATTGATTCTTGCAATCCATAA
The DNA here is from genome assembly GCA_013001975.1 of Saprospiraceae bacterium. Taxonomy (GTDB): domain Bacteria; phylum Bacteroidota; class Bacteroidia; order Chitinophagales; family Saprospiraceae; genus RFSX01. The sequence goes on from JABDKX010000118.1 coordinate 37,929, forward strand.
TCTTCTGAAAGCTCTTTTCTTGTTTCTTCTGTCTCTGTAAGCATAAGACCATGCTTTTTCAACAGCATTTTTTGCAACTGTATAAACATTGCTTCTAGCGCCAAAATATCCTTTGGCTGCTTTTAAAATTTTCTTTCTTCTCTTTCGAGATGCTACCGCATTTACTGAACGAGGCATAATTATTAGTTTTTATGATTTCGAGGGACGTAATGTCTTGGCCTCAAACCAAATTAAAAAATTAGATACACAATAAAGCTTTGATTCTTTTTTCATCAGCTTTGCTTACTAGGGTAGAACCCGTAAGGTTAAGCTTCGCTTTTTTAGATCTCTTTCTTAGTAAGTGTTGCTTACCAGCTTGAAATCTTTTGATCTTTCCAGAACCTGTCACTTTAAATCTTTTCTTCGCACTTGAGTGCGTCTTCATCTTAGGCATAATGCTTAATTTAGGGGCGCAAAATTACATTAATTTTAATTTTATTGCACCCATCTTCGTAAAAAAGATGCTAATTTTTGAAATATTTTGGATATTCTCCCCAGTGAGAGAAAAATAGAGCTTATTTTTTTGGTTTTTTCAGCGGTGCAATCATAACGATCATCCTACGTCCTTCCATTTTAGGTAAAGCTTCAGCAGCGCCTAATTCACTTAATTCATTAATGAATCGTAATAAAAGCAGTTGTCCTCTATCCTTAAAAACAATGGTTCTACCTTTAAAATGAACATAAGCTTTTACTTTGGCACCATCCGTTAAGAATTTTTGAGCATGTTTCAATTTAAAATTAAAATCATGTTCATCCGTATTGGGTCCAAATCTGATTTCTTTGATTACCGTTTTGGCTGTTTTCCCTTTAATTTCCTTTTCTTTCTTCTTCTTGAGGTAAAGGAATTTGTTGTAATCGATAATTTTAACAACAGGAGGGTTTGCGTTGGGACTAATTTGAACAACATCAAGATCTACTGCTCGAGACCAATCCAATACTTTTCGTGTTCTATAAACGCCAGTTTCAATTTTTTCACCGATTGCTTCACTTAGTTCATCAAAATTGTCACCTACTAACCTTACTTCAGGTACTCTGATTTCTCCGTTAATTTTAAAAGCTGACCTTTCATCTACGTAAGGTTTTCTGTAATTGTTTCTTTTCTTCAAATGTGTTTATGTTTTATTAAAAATAGCTCGCGTTCGCTAAATGCTTATAAATTTTAAATTAGCGTTCCAAAAATACCAAATTCAGTAAGGAATCATTCAAATTCAATAATTAATTTGATTTTTTGGTAAACTTGAACTGTAGCTTACTAACGCATGAATGAACATGAACAGTTCAATTAATTATAATTCTTCAGTGAATTATTGGTAAAATCAGGTTGAATCCAGTATTTTAAACAGTTTGCAGTCTTATTTAACGTCTTCAGCACTCATGCTCTTAGAAGATTTGATTTGAATGCCATCTTTGTTTTTTAATAAAACGGCTTTCAATTCAGAACCTTCTTCAGGACTTTCATTTAAAATAAACTCTGCCAAAGGATCTTCAATATACTTTTGGATCGCTCGATTCAAAGGACGTGCACCAAACTGTGGATTAAACCCTTTTTCAGCAACAAACTTCTTAGCGCCTGCAGATAAACTTAATTTATAGCCCATGTTTTCAAGACGCTTGTATAAATCGTTGAGACTGATCTCAATGATTTTAAATATGTGCTCTTGTTCTAGACTATCGAAAATGACGACATCGTCAATTCTATTTAAGAATTCTGGAGAGAATGTCTTTTTAAGTGCTTTTTCAATAACTCCTTTTGAGTGATCATCGGAAGCTTCTTTTCTAGCTGCAGTATTAAATCCAACGCCTTGACCAAAATCCTTCAATTGTCTGGCTCCTATATTTGAAGTCATGATGATCAAAGTATTTTTAAAGTCTACTTTTCTTCCCAAACCGTCCGTCAAAACACCATCGTCAAATACTTGCAATAAGACATTGTAAATATCTGGGTGTGCTTTTTCAATTTCATCCAATAGAATAACTGAGTAAGGTTTACGTCTCACTTTTTCAGTCAACTGCCCACCTTCTTCATAGCCTACATAACCTGGAGGCGCTCCAATTAATCTGCTCAAGGAGAATTTTTCCATGTATTCCGTCATGTCAATTCTGATTAAAGTATCTTCAGAATCAAAAACATGCGTTGCTAATGCTTTCGCTAACTCCGTTTTACCAACGCCTGTTGGTCCTAGGAATATGAAAGTTCCAATTGGCTTAGAAGGATCTTTTAATCCCAACCTATTACGTTGGATAGCTCGTGTAATCTTGTCAACTGCATTATCTTGACCGATAATGTGATTTTTAAGATCGTCAGACATGCCAACTAATTTCTTGTTTTCCTTTTGAGCCACTTTAGTGACTGGAATGCCCGTCATCATACTCACAACTTCAGCGATATCATCTTCTTCAACTGGATACTTTGCATTTTTAGCTTCTTCATCCCATTGCGTCTTACTCTCTTCTAACTTCTTGATCAGTTTTGACTCTTTGTCTCTGAGATCAGCAGCTTTCTCATATTGCTGATTTTTGACAGCTTGATTTTTCAGTTCTTTGATGTCTTCAATCTGAGCTTCTAATTCTTCGATGTATTTTGGCACGTGAATATTTTTCAAATGCGTTCTTGCGCCGACTTCATCCAAGACATCAATGGCTTTGTCTGGTAAAAATCTATCTGTAATATAACGTGTGCTTAAATTGACACAGGCTTTAATACTGTCATCCGAATATTCAACATTGTGAAACTCTTCGTATTTCTGTTTGATATTTTGAAGAATGTCAATCGCTTCTTCAGGAGATGGCGGATCAACAATTACTTTTTGGAATCGTCTGTCTAACGCCCCATCTTTTTCAATATATTGACGGTATTCATCTAAGGTAGAAGCACCAATAACTTGTAATTCACCTCTTGCTAAAGCTGGCTTGAAAATGTTAGAGGCATCAAGAGATCCTGTAGCACCACCAGCACCAACGATTGTATGCACCTCATCAATGAAAAGAATGACATCTCTTGTTTTTTCAAGCTCATTCATGATGGCTTTCATTCTTTCTTCAAATTGACCACGGTACTTTGTTCCTGCAACTAATGCAGCTAAGTCCAACATGATCAGTCTTTTCCCAAATAGGGTACGACTAACCTTCTTTTGCATTATTCTTAAAGCCAATCCTTCTGCAATGGCTGTTTTACCTACACCTGGCTCACCAATCAAGATTGGATTGTTTTTCTTCCTTCGGCTTAAGATTTGAGAAACCCTTTCGATTTCTGTGTCCCTACCTATAATAGGATCTAATTTACCTTCTTCTGCTAATTTGGTCACATCACGACCGAAATTATCTAGAACAGGCGTTTTAGATTTTGGATTTGATTTACGACGAGATGAAAATCCTTCATCATCACCTTCATCCATTGGCATATCAGAGTCACCAGATGAACCTATGATATCTGAGTAATTTCCGTTTTCTTCTTGATTCACGTATTCTAATTCATTTTTATAAATAGCATAGTCCACTTCAAACTCATCTAATATCGTAGAAGCAGTGTTTTCACCTATTTTTAAGATGGAAAGCATGATGTGCTCAGGATTGATTTCTTCTTGCTTTAAAGACTTAGCTTCAAGGAATGAAACTTTAAGCGCTTTTTCAGCATGTTTATTTAATGGAATACTGCCTACGCTTTGTTGTGAGACAACACCTCTTTTGTTTTCAATGGAAGTTTCGATTTTATATTTTAGTTCATATAAATCAACATCGAGACTGTCTAAAACCTTGATGGCTAAACTGTCTTTTTCCTTAATCATACCCAACAGCAAATGTTCAGTACCAATGAAATCATTGCCTAATCTAATTGCTTCATCTCTGCTTATTGAAATGATTTTTTTAACCTTTGGTGAAAATTTGCTCTTCATCTACCTTTGTTTAAACACTTAAAATTGCAAAATATATTTATAATTATAATATATAAATACACTCTTTCTATAAATTGTCGAAAAATCGTACCACAATTAAGAACGCTGACAATCTGTCAACAGTTTTAAATATCTATAAATATTTTGCCTATTTGCAACGCATTTAACGCTTTATTATGATATTTCATTCCTCCCTGTGCTATTTTGACAGCTTTAGTATAAATTTAGAAACCTTTTATGAAATAAATAAGTTGTAGCCAATGTTTCATTGTTAAATAATTAGGTTGCATTATTATTTTATTACATTAAATTTGCAACTCTAATTATCTAAACGATTTATAGCAGATGAAGTTCGTAATAGACAAACAAGAAAAATACGCATTACTCCAATTAAATGAGGAGAATTTGAATTCTCTGATCGCACCTGATTTAAAATCAGAATTTGTATTCCTTTGTAACGAAGGCGTGCGTAATTTGATCCTTGATTTATCAGAAGTTCATTATGTGGATTCTTCAGGATTAAGTTCGATTCTTACAGCCAACAGGTTATGGAAAGATCAAGGAAGTTTTGTATTGACTGGTATAGCTCACCCAAGTGTTAAAAAGTTGATCGAAATTTCGAGATTAGAAACTATTTTTAAAATTATTCCGACAGTTGAAGAAGCTATCGATTTCATTTTTATGGAAGAGATAGAAAAAGAGTTGTCTGGAGAAGAGGAGTAATTTAGAAAGGTGAGAGGTCAATTTTATCTCACAATTCTTGGAAGCAATTCTGCGACGCCTGCTTATGGGCGATTCCCAACAAGTCAGGTTCTTACATTAAACGACCATACTTTTTTGATTGATTGTGGTGAAGGGTCACAAATCAGAATGGGTGAATATAAGATCAAGCGAAATAAGATATCTCATATTTTTATTAGTCATATGCATGGCGATCATATTTTTGGATTGCCAGGATTAATCACATCACTGACCTTAAATTCTCGCAAAGAACCCTTAACTATTTATGGTCCTAAAGGCATAAAGGCGTTTTTAGATGCAGTTATATCTATGAGTTACTCTCATTTATCTTTTGATTTAATTATAAATGAGATTGAAACTGATAAGAAAATCAGTATTCTAGCTTTTGAAGATGTCGAAATATTTGCATTTCCAGTATTTCATCGGATACCAACATATGGATACCTATTTGAAGAAAAAGCCGGCCCACGTAATATATTAAAGTCAGCGATTCACAAATACAGTTTGTCGGTTGATCAAATAAAGTCTATCAAAGCAGGAAACGATTTGGATTTCGATGGAAAGACCATTCCTAATGAGGAAATAACAAAGGAAAGTTTGAAGCCTCAATCATATGCTTATTGCGCAGATTCAAGAGCTGACGATCGAATTATCGAAAGTGTGAAAGGTGTGAGTGCTATGTATTTTGAAACTACATATTTGGATGATTTGAGGGACCAAGCGAGCGAGCGTGGCCATGCAACATCTAAGCAAGCTGCTGAGTTAGCGTTAAAAGCTAATGTAAATGCCTTAATTACAGGACATTATTCTTCGAGATATAAAGATGTTCAACCTATTCTTGACGAAGCAAAGTCGGTTTTTCCAAATGTTTATTTGGGCTACGATGGCATGATGCTAGATATACGCAATTTAGACCAATCAAAATGATCAAAAAAAGATCATATTTTTTGCAAACAAAATATCGAAATGGTTTGCACTATAAAAAATACCATATATATTTGCACCACCTTTTAAAGAAGGGGTAAACAAAATATAATTTTGACCGGTTAGCTCAGTTGGTAGAGCAACGCCCTTTTAAGGCGTGGGTCCTGGGTTCGAGCCCCAGACCGGTCACTTTTTTGGAAGGAGATAAACGTTGTTTGTCTCCTTTTTTTTGTTTGTTGCTATTCAAACTTTTTATGAAAAAAGTTATAAAATTATTGAAGGTTGATTTTTCCGATGTTACAATCCTCGAACAACAGCACATTATTATAGAAGCATTAGTTTAACTAATGCTAGAAGAGGTTTGAAACCTCGTTTTAATATGCTCGTTTAATTATGTTATATTTTATTCCGAGGATTATATTCACTAGAAACTATCATACAGATTTAATCATTTTATATATCCAATTGTGTTATTTACTAGAATATCAATAATTGGTACCAAACCATCTCTTCCTAAATATTGTCTCGCACTACTGTAAATGTAATCTTCTGCTTTATCGACGAGTCCTGCTTTTACAGGATTAAGATGAATATAAGCCAGTTTTTGATTTGTGAATTTTGGTGAAGTCAATTCAATAGGTCTGTTTCCTAATCGCCAAAATTGAAAAGTTTTATTGTTCTTATTATATTTCGCATGATACTTTAAAAGTCTTAATATCCATTCTCTTCTGCTTTCTTTATTATTTCTAATTAGATTATTGATGATTGTTTTTGAGGTAAACTTTTTAAAGTCTCTTATAATATTTGACAATTGAAATCCTTCTTTTGCTGAAAAAATTGTGTGTACATGATTACTCATAATGACATACGCATGAACTTGCAATCCTTTTTTCTTAATGCAATAAATCATGCTTTCGATTACAATGTCTTTTTATAATTTCCTTGTAAAAATATCTACCCAACCTACAACTGTAAAGTTTAAAAAATGCATTCCATTTTGATCTGTAATCTTGTGGCCACCCATGGTTTTTAATGTATAATTTTATATCTGCTTATATTCAATAATGAAGTAGCTTAAGAAAAGTAAACATCTTGGAACGTGTATTATTAATCGAGGTTACAAACCTCGAACAGCGGAATTTTTCGAGGTTATAAACCTCGAACAACGGGTTACAAGCTTCGAACAGCGAATATTTAAGATTTTATAAGTCTACTCCATCATCTCAAAAACCTCAACATCAGCATCGTTTTTCGCGACAACGAGTTGTACTTTTTCATTTGATGTGATGACTTCGATATCTTTTACATTGCCATCAACTTTAAAGCCTGAATTGTTTTCAGCTGTGAATTGACCTTTTCCGTCACCAATAAGGACATAGCCTTTGGAAGCGTCATAGCGCAATGTTTCAACTTCTGAATTATAAATATTTCCTGCGCCAATGATATCCATGTGTCCATCTTTGTTGACGTCGATAATGACGGTACTTAATGTTGGTCCGAATTGTGCATCAACGGGTAATGACGATGATGTGAAATCTCCATTACCATTATTGATGAGCACAATAGATTCAAAATTATTGGCTGTATAATGAACAGCATTGGATAATTTGTCATCTCCATAAATAGCGCCCAAATCAGCTTCCGCAAAACTTTTAAACGTTGGAAATTTTTCTTTGATAAAAGGCATTTGTTGTGAAGAACATTCTCGACCTCTGACTGGAAGGAACTTACCTTTTCGTTCCTTACTCAAAACGATATCCAAATTTCCTGAATCATCGAAGTCACTGCAAAATACATGGAATGGTTTCTCTTTGTCAGCACCAAATTTATTATTCAAACCAAGATTACCTAAAATATAATCTATATCACCATCGCTATCTAGGTCCGCTTGATTTATATTATAAAACCAACCTATGCCAGTTACAGACTCTAATGATGTTTTTGTAAATTTACCAGCATCGTTTTTGAAAATGGTTAATGGCATCCATTCGCCAACAACTAATATATCTTGATCTCCGTCTTGGTCATAATCGCTGAATGCAGCATCCGTGATCAAACCAAGTTCTTCCATTTCAGGTGCATTCGCCGTCGTGACATTGATAAATTTGCCATTGTTGTTTTGAAGTAAGAATGAGTTTGCGGCTAATGGATATTTACCTGGCACAACGCGACCACCGATAAATAAATCATCATCTCCGTCTCCATCGAAATCACCTTTGGCTATGGCCTTTCCACTCGTAACGATTTTTGGTATGTTTGACGATATGCTAAAGTTGCCTTTGCCATCATTTTTAAAATATCGATCTTGATAAATGGCATCATTTTCTGGCGATTCATTGCCGCCATTTACAACATATAAATCAAGATCACCATCTTTATCACCATCAATAAACAAACCACCAATTGTTTCTTGATTTTTAAACCTATTGAATGTTGATTGACTCGTCACACTATATTTACCATTACTATTTTGTAAAAACAATTTCGACGCTTGGCCTTTAGCACCTCCAATAAATAAATCATCTAAACCGTCACCATTGACATCACCTTTTACAATATTAGGACCTTGTGTTGAGTACTTATGCGGAAGTAGAATTTCTTTTAAAAAATCATCATACTCGTTTTCTTGATGAGAAAAATTTAAATTAGAATCTGATGTATTGACCTTAGCAAAGTATTTATTTTGAGACGTTGTTGGGCCAATATTGCCTCGAGCATTTTTATATTCAAGCGTTAAAGGTTTATTAGCCGGCACGTCAGTTAATATTTCTACTTTTCCATCAGGCCAATTAATTTCAACTTTTTTCGCGTTTTTATCAGTACCTAACCCAATGATAATATCTGGTGCTACTGATGATTGGTAGCCACGACTCAAAAAGTATTGGTAATGTTGTTCGCCAGCAGTTGATGTGACTTTTATTGTTGCACCAATTCCCATTGGATTATTAGCAGAACCTTTAAGTTTAATTTTTAGTGAATTATTAGATGCATTGTTTTGGTAAATTGATGCATAATCATCAATATTGTTCAAGACCAAATCCAAATCACCATCATTATCTAGGTCACCATAAGCAGCACCATTTGAATTGAGGTATTGTGTTAATCCCCATTCGTCTGTTTTTTTGTCAAACAATCCATTGCCATTATTTCGGTAAATGTAGTTTTTGATTTTTCTTGAAGGAATTAATCCAAACAAATCGTCGAGTGTCATTTGGCCTTGAGCCGCACGTTTGTCTAAAGCTATTTTGTAATCATTATCAGTCATGTCACGTTTGATGCCATTTGTGATAAACAAATCTTTGTAGCCGTCATTATCAAAATCAGCAAACAAAGGTGCCCAACTCCAATCAGTATTTGCAACACCGGATGCTAAAGCGATGTCACTAAACATACCATCCCCTCTGTTTAATTGAAGCACATTACTCATGTATTGGTAATGATGACCAAGTCCAACCAACTGATGAAATTGTTCAGTACTCATCGCTGCCATGTTTTTCTTGTTGGCAATGTGGTCTTCAGAAACCATATCTAAAACGATAAGGTCTGGCTTGCTGTCATTATTGATATCGGCAATGTCAGAACCCATACTGAAGAATGAGGTGTGATCCATTAATTGGTGAATATTATTTGTAAATCCACCATTCTGATTATTGATCCATAATTGATCACCTTGAATAAAATCATTGCATATATAAAGATCCAGCCACCCATCTTCATTGTAATCTGCGATGGCAGCACTATGTCCCCAAGTGTTATTTAATAAGCCAGCAGCTTGAGTAACATCAACAAATTTTCCATCTTGATTCTGATATAGCTTATCCGTGGTTAAAGCTGAAGTCCTGTTTTGGTTTGAAGCATCAATCCTGATATTGTTTTCGAAGTCAACACGAT
>JABDKX010000173.1 GCA_013001975.1 Saprospiraceae bacterium
CTATAAATTTAATGATTGTCGAAAACTTTGAGTCTTCAGCAACTTTTATAAATATAACACCTAAGATAAATCTAAACCCAATTGCAAGAAAATATAATCCTTTGCTTTCCTTGTTATCTTCTATTGCATTAAATATAAAATCTGGTTTTATGATAATGGTTAACCCAATTAAAATGATAAATACTCCAATAAGTTTAACGATATGTTTCATAATAATTCTTAATTTTTATTATAACTTAAAATAGTAATTCCAAATGATTATTGGCTTCGTCAACACCTTGATGTAATCCACATTTAGAATATAGTTTTTTGGTTTCCTTCCACGCTAAAACGGCTTCATCAATCTTACCTCCTTTTTCTAATGTCAGACTCATTCCTCGATATGTATTTGCTAGGTCGAGATCTGAGGCTTTTGGAATATGCTTATAAATAGATATGGCTTCTTTGTAATTTTTTTCTGATGCTAGAAAATGCCCAAGGTGATATAGCAAATCTGCTATGTGTCTTGTTGAATGTGCTATTTTGTTTTCATTTTTAGCGCGCTTGTAGTAATCCAAAGATTTCAAATTAAATTTAAGTGCTTCTTTAAAATTATCGTTATCTGATTCAATTTGTCTATAAACATGGAATATTCTTCCTAGTGAATTATAATCTTTAACTTCACATTGTGAGTGAGCCTTACTGATAAGATTTCGTGCATTGTCATAATTCCCGACTCTCCTCATTTCCCAAGCTTTGGTCAATAAATATTTTATTTTCGAGTTGCCATACATTTGTTGACTTTCCTTAAAGTTAATAATTATAAAACTGAAATCTGGAAATCACATATAGGCAACTTAAAAATCTTTTTTATTTGCCTTTCGCAACATAAGTGCAAATGGAATCACTGTCCATAAAGTTAACATGACAGTAATGAGTATTGTGCCATTCAAACTTCCAAGAAATTTCTGTAAGACTGCTCCGGTGTATCCCATCATTGCTGAGATTTCTAATTTCAAAATTATAAGAATGCGTGCTAAGTCTATTGGGTTGAAAAATGTAAGCGTAATAGTGAGTTTTTCTAAAGGATATTCTTTGAAGACTAAAAGCAACATAAGAAATATGCCGTCATATATTATTCCAAAAAACAACCAAGTAAATATGGCTACACCAAATCCCTTCGTTTTATCTTCATATCTGATCGCAATTAAAAATGCTAGAAGAGAAAAGACTATTGACAACACAACTGACATTGCTAGTAATGTCAAAAATGTTGATAAAGCAGAGGAAGTAAAAACACCGAAGAACAACATCGGAATTGTTACACCTAGAACAAGACTTAATGATAGTGACATGGCTAATCCTAAATATACCCCAGCAAAAACTGATTTTCTTGAAAGCGGTTGTGTCAACAACAGTTCTATAAATTCTCTTGAACTGTAGTAATACATTGTTCCAAATAGTATTCCAATCAGTGGTGTGAGTACTTGAATAATATTGGTGAGACTAATGATTACTTTTGTAACGTCGTTGCTTAGCATAAGAAGAACAGTGGTGACCAATAGAAAAAATCCCATATAGATAAACATCCATCTGTTTCGAATCATATCGAAGAAACTATATTTGAAGATCTTAAACATGTACCTCTTTTTTTAAGTCCGCATGTAATATTTTTGCAATCGCTCTTTCTAAATTTGTTTCGTTATGATCAGCGAGAATTTGTTGAAGGCTGGCATCGAAATAAATCTTTCCTTCAAGTAAAAAAGCGATGTTGTCAGCCATTTCTTCTACAAAACTCATCATATGGGTAGTAATAAGAATGAGCTTACCTTTTGCCTTTTCTTCTCTTAAGAATTGTTTGAGATTGATAATAGCAACAGGGTCAAGCCCCGTACTTGGTTCATCTAAAATTATGGCTGGTGTATCATACATTAAAGCAATTAACAGGTTTACTTTTTGTCTGTTACCACCTGATAATGTACCCATTTTTTTGTTTAATTCTTTTTTCAGATCAAACATTTCAATGAGTTCTTCTACCCTAGTTGCCCCCTCTCTTAAATCAGTGATCATATCAATGATTTCAAGGGCTGTTAGGTTTTCTGGGAATCTCGCAATTTGTGGTAAATGAGCAATATGATGTCTGTATTCAAATTGATTTAACGTTTTTTCTTTATCAAAGAAAATTTCTCCACTATCTGGTAATACCAACCCTAAAAGGCATTTAATCAAAGTCGTTTTCCCCGATCCGTTAGGTCCAAGTATGGCAGTTATGCCCTGATGATCAAAATGAATATCAATGCCTTTTAAAACATCGTTTTTTCCAAAGCTCTTATATAAGTTTTCGAATTTAATCATTTGTAATCATCTGCTTTATTTTCGAAAATGACCATAGATGGTGTGTTGTCTGCTACATCTTTAGGTGTGAAAACAGGACTAACTTTTTCAGAAAAATTAATGATATCCACAAATAAACTTCTCATAAGCACAATAGATTCTGGAACATCATTTACAATATAAGAAAACAATTTGACAGGGAAATGTGGGATATCTCCCAGGTCATCATAATCAAGATCATACCCAGTATATTCGCTCCAATAATTGTGGTATATGCGATTGTCGTTTAATTGGGTGCTGACGACTAAGTCCATTGTATTGTACAAAAAGTTGTTTTCGGTGATTTCGTTTGTTTCACATCCTCCAGAGAATTTAATGGCCCAACCATTTTTTTTGAATGTATTGCGTTTGTAATTGACTCTATTTGAACCTTCTACGAAAATGCCAATAGTGTTTTCTTCAAAATGGTTATTTACAAGCTCAGCATCATAAATTTCTTTCAAGAGCAATCCATAAGATGATCGACCCCAATTGTGATGAAATAAGTTTCTAAACATTTGTATTCTTCTTGAAAACATAACGGCTACACCCACACCGTTATTTATGAACTTATTGTCTAAGTATACATCGTCATTTGAAAACATAAAATGTAAGCCATATCGTGTGTTGAGTTCGCTGTGATTATTTTGAACAATACTTTCATTAACGAACTCAAAATAAATACCGTCACGGTGTCCTTTTATTTCGTTGTTATTTATTTCTATTTTTTCACAATACCAAGCATGAATGGCATTGCCTGATTCTGCTTCACTGGTTGCATTTCCTAAAATTGTATTTCCATTTACGAATCCTTTTTTTGCATGCTCTAAATAGATGCCAAAGAAACAATTAATGATTGTATTGTCTTCAATTAAAAAATGTTTTTTTCGTTTGACCCTAATAGCAGAACGTTCATTGATGTATGAGGTTGTCACATCTTTGAAAGTGATACCTTTTATTGTGATGTGATCAGCTAGAAGCGTTAGTATTTCATCACCTGATTTAGAAACAAGCGTTGGATTGTTTTTACCAATAAGGGTCATTGATTTTTTGATAACAATATTTTCAACTTGATACTGACCGCCATTTATAAGAAGCGTGTCGCATGCATCGATAGTATCCAAACCTGTCTCAATGTTATTAATTTCACAAGAGGCACAGACTTCAACCACTTTACCATGGAGCGAAAATGGAAAAATAGAAATTAGTATGAAGATATATTTGTTCACTTATTCAAAATCAAAAAGTTCATGTAAACAGAGATCATTCCAAGTCAACAGATTGCCCTTTTTAGAACCTAAAGCCTTTTTTCCTGATTCAATAGATTGAAAGGCACTTAAATATGCACCCATTGGACTGGGGACACTTTCGCTAATCATAAAGGTTGATTTGGTGGCATCGATTAATGTTTTAGGATTCTCAAAATCAGTAACCATAATATATTTATAGTTGTCTGCTCCATTTTTATTTAATTCAGGTACTAAGCATTCAATGGCGTCAAATTTATAAATCTTGCCTTTGGTCGTAACTAACTCTGCGCCAAAACGACTATCAGAAATTATCATTTTACAAGCGTGGCATTGATCTTCATTGTAGTCAATATCAATTGGTGATGTTGTACAAGCACTGTATAAAACAATAACTGTAAATAGTAAAAAGTAATTATTCAGTTGTTTCATTTGTCTTAAATTTTAAATAAGTAGCCGTTGCTGTTAGAAATATTGAAATCATAGCCATGTAACCACCCCAATGTGGCCAAGATTTAGCTATAAAGTTAATGATATCTTTATTTCCAATTAATGGAGGTTGAAATGATTCTCCTTCAAACTTCATAGGTGCATCATCGGAAAGGTTGTGACCATAATCATATTCCCATAAGTAAAAATCATATAAACCAATCATACAAGCGATTATAAAAAGGACAACCCAAAATGCAAATAAATATTTGTTATTTATAAAAGCAAAAATTAAGGCTAATCCAGAAAATACCAAAACAACAATAGGCAATATTTTTAACTCAGGAATTGAGTCCGGCTCGATCGGTTTCATGCCAATGTAGTGATTGAGGATATTAATATTCTGCAGTGTGCCAGGCTCACTTCCACCTATTTTATTTATAAAAATATACATGTCTACCCCATTCGGATATTGAGGTGCTAGAAGTGTAATTCTCCACAGCGGTAGAAAAAATAAGGTAAGAAGAAATAGACCACCAAGTATGAAAAATATTTGCGGTAATCGTTTTTTCATTAGTAAAACTCTATTTGATAATTAATTTGTTTAGGAGGGGCAAATAAAAAGGCAGTCTATTAGTGCTAATAATAGTGTCATTACAATAAGACTGCCTTTCTTCATTTAGTTATTCTTCATCATCTTCTCCAAGACTCCACTTGAGTTCTGGATTAGAATTCTTCGGTGAAACTCTGATATATCCTTGCATTTCCTGATGTAAAGCAGAGCAAAAATCTGTACAATAAAATGCATAGACACCTTCTCTCTGAGGTTCCCAAAACATTGTTTCAGTTTGACCTGGCATAACAAGTAATTCTGCTGTTCTGGCACCTTGTATTGCAAGGCCGTGAGGAACATCAAAATCCTGTTCTAGATTTGTTAAGTGAACATAAACTTTGTCACCAACTTTGATTCCTTCGATATTATCAGGAGCAAAGTGACTACGAATCGAAGTCATGTATATCCGAACAACATCACCATCTCTTTCAATCCTTGTATCTTTTTCACCCATTGCTCGATATGGATGTTCGTTTTCTTCTAGAGGATAGAATTTTTTACTTTTTGGTTGAACACGGTCAGCGGATATTGCCTGAGCGTAATGCGGTTCTCCAACAGTAGGAAAATCAAGCAATAATTGCATTTTATCTCCTGAGATATCATATAATTGAGCAGAGTGATTCATTTCCGGTCCAGTTGGAAGATAGCGGTCTTTTGTAATTTTATTTAAAGCAACCATGTATTTTCCTTGTGGCTTTTTAGAATCGCCACCTGGAATCATCAAGTGTCCTACTGAATAGTATGTTGGTACTTTATCAAGAACTTCCCAAGTACCCACTTTCCATTTTACAACGTCAGAAGAAATAAAGAACGTTGTATAAGCATTTCCTTTATCATCGAATTCAGTATGCAATGGTCCTAATCCTGGTTTTTTAACGACTCCACCGATTACTTTATCATATTTAAGAACAGGTACACTTTCGATTGTCGTTTCAAATTCTTCATTTTCTATTGCGGATAACATATTGGTAAATGAGTGAGCTGTTAAGTCGGCAGATAATTTACCTGATCCAATGATGTACTCTCCAGTTGGATCTACATCGACACCGTGCGGTGATTTTGGTGTTGGTAAAAAGTAAACCAACCCTGGGCAATCTTCTGGTTTTAAAACTTTGACAGTTGGAACGGTAGTTGAAGTCGCAGTATGTGTTTTTTCATTATATCTGTTAACAACATGTTCAGCTGGCATATCAATGCCTTTTCCTTCAGCTATATACTTCTCTGCTAATTTCCAATTCACTGCAGCAATAAAATCTTTATCATTTTGAGAAGCATTAACTTCTTTTAATGTATGACTCTTTTCAGTATTGTAGGTAGTAAAGAATGTCCAGCCATGTGATTTTCCTTTTCCTGAGTGAGCAAGGTCATAATCAAATGCAGGTAATAATACTTGGAAGGCAATATTCATATGTCCTTCTTCATCTACTTTTATAAAAGACAATGCACCTTTAAATTCTTCTTTATAGCTTTCAATTGCTACATCCTTCTGAGGAATTGGTACACTAAACCTTGTTCCTGCAACAACATACTCTGTGTTTTCAGTTGTAAATGGAGAACTGTGGTTACCTGCACTATTAGGCAGTTCAATAATTTCCGCAGTTTCAAATGTTGATAAATCAATTCTGGCAACACGAGGTGTGTTGTTTCCATTGATAAAAATCCAGCGACCATCTGTTTCTCCATTTGTTTGAGAAAGTTCTGGGTGATGGGCATCATCCCAAGGTATAAAACCATAAGATGTATTTAACATAGGTTTTGTTTCTTCGTTGTATCCCCACCCTTTCTCAGCATCTTGAGAAAATACAGGTATTACTTTTAAAAGCCTTCCACTTGGAAGTCCATAAACACTGATTTGACCACTAAATCCACCAGACATAAATGCATAGAACTCATCATACTCTCCAGGACCGACATATACTTTCGAAGCAACATCTCCAGATAGTATTCCTGATGCTTGGTTGTTTGAGGATTGATTATTACAACTCATTGCCATGAAGCAAGCAATTATTGCAATTTGTAATAATGGTTTTTTTGATTTTCTAAACCTTTTCATAGTTATAACTTTAGAATATTTATTACAAAATCTTAATAATCTCATTTAAGATTATTGGGTTATTTTATTTAATTCAATACAAATATATACTTTTTAAAAGATAAAAAGAGTTTATTGTCCGAATTGATATATTTTTTGTATTTTTGCTTCAGAAAGCGGAATATAAAATTCAATTTTCTAACAAATACTTTAAGCCAATAAACTCTATATTATGAAATACATAACTAATTTTTTCTTCTTAACATTGATTTCAATCTTCGTCATAGCGTGTAATCAAAAAGAGGAGACCAAACAAGAAAACCGATCTGAAACCAATTCATCAACTCAGCTTAAAGGGCAATCTGGTGTTGTAGATTCTGAATCTGAACCACATATATTAAATATTGCAATTGGGTCACCAGATCACACTACCCTAGTTGCAGCTGTACAAGCTGCAGGTCTTGAAGATGTATTGACCAATGCTGGTCCATTGACAGTATTCGCACCTACTAATGAAGCATTTGATAAGTTGCCAGAGGGAACTGTTGAAACATTATTAAAACCAGAAAATAAAGAAACACTGGCAAACATTATTACTTTCCATGCTGCTCCAGGTAGTTATACCGGCAATAGAATTAAAGGCGTCATGGGTATTGGTCAAGCGACAGGTGATAAAGTAAAGGTAGAGGTTAAGGATGGAGTGACATTTGTTAATGGTGCAAAAGTACTGGGAACAGTTAAAGCATCTAACGGATATGTACATGTGATTGACCAAGTCTTATTGCCTCCAGAGGAAAAATAGGTTGTGCCAGAAAGAAAAAAAGTGCACTTTTGAAGTGTAATTTAAAAATAAAAAAATGTTTAGTAAATCGTGTAAATATGCTATTCGCTCAATTTTGTATTTAGCCATGCATACAGATGAGGAAAACAAACTAGGTGTAGAAGATATTGCGAATGGATTAACTATTCCAAAGCATTTTTTAGCCAAGATATTGCAGCAATTAACACGACACAATCTGGCATCTTCTTCTAAAGGAAGGAATGGTGGTTTTTATTTAAGTGATGAAAATAGAAAGGCTTCGTTATTATCTGTGGTAAAAGCCATTGATGGTCCCGAAACTTTTTCATCATGTGTTTTAGGTTTACCAGAATGTTCTAATAAAAATCCTTGTTCGTTTCATCATCAAGTAGTTGAATACAGAAATGCAATGTTGATGATTATGGAAAAAGAAGCTATCAGTGATACTGCTAAACGTATAAGTTTGAACAGTTTTAAATTATAAATGCAAGACAAGATCCTTGCAGTAAATAAAATAATATGAAAAAGATATTTTTATTCTTAGTATTGGGATTATTTGTAATAGCATGTGGTGGTGATAAAAAGAAAAAGACTTCTACTAATGATGGTAAAGGTTATGGTGATACAAAAAATGTAGTATTAAACGATCCACTTAATCAAGAAATGGTTGCAAATGGTAAGGCAATCTATGAATTAAAATGCGCAGCATGTCACAAGTTAAGTGCTAAGCGAGTAGTTGGGCCTGGTTGGGCCGGTTTGACAGATAAAAGAAAACCAGAATGGATAATGAATATGATAACAAATGTAGATATCATGTTAGAAAAAGATCCAGCTGCTCAAAAGTTATTAGAGGAATGTTTAACAAGAATGCCTAATCAAAATGTATCAGTTAAAGATGCAAGAGATATTGTTGAGTTCATTTTTCAAAATGATATTGATCAAAAGAATAAATGATTTCATCAAAGTATCTTAGTTGGCTAAGATCAGCATTGATATATTTTCTGATTGCTTCAATTTTAGGAGCTATTTTACGAATTGCTTTCGTCATTGAAATGCCAGAATTCGTCAGATACAAAAATGTACAACATGCACACAGTCATGTCGCAATGATGGGATGGCTTACCGCAGCGTTTTATTTGTGTATTTGTTATTTTTTTAAGCTTGAAAGGAAATTATACAATCAACTTTTTTGGATACTTCAGGCTTGTGTATTAGGGATGTTGATCAGTTTTCTGATTCAAGGGTATGGAATGATTTCAATATTCTTCTCATCACTACATATGATTGTTTTGTATGTATTTACATATGCTGTTTTTAAGGATTTAAAATTGAGACCTAAAGAGTCTATGGGCCTTCCTGAGAAATTCTTAAAAACGGCCTTGTTTTTTCTGATTGTATCTACACTTGGAGTTTGGGCAATGGGGCCTATCATGGCATCATCGCTAAGAGGTTCAGCATTGTATTATGCATCTGTTCAGTTTTTCTTACACTTTCAATTTAATGGTTGGTTTGTATTTGCTTTGTTGGCAATTATGCTTAAAGTTTTAAATACAAAGAATATCTCGTTTGAGATTAAAGATGCACACAAATTCTATTGGTTGCTTTTAATTTCTTGTTTCTTTACATATGCTCTGGCAGTGACTTGGTCAACTCCTGATCAGTTTCTGTTTTGGATCAACAGCACAGGTGTATTATTACAACTTTTTGCATTGTTTTATTTTGTTAAAATACTCATTGGAATATCAAAAAGTTCTAAATTGACTTTTGAAAAATGGCATTTTAATCTATGGGGAATTGCATTTCTCAGTTTGGCATTTAAAATGCTTATTCAAACATTTGTGGCGATACCTTACCTTGCGACTATCTCATATACAATACGCAACTTTGTAATTGGTTTTGTTCATCTGTTAATGCTAGGAGCTTTGAGTGCATTTGTTTTTGGACTAATGCGTTTCTTGAATATTCGAGTTAGCCGACTAGGAATAACAATATTTCTGGCTGCTATTTTATTAACAGAATTGATGTTGTTTGGACAAGGGTTGCTTATATGGATGCGTCTTGGATTTATACCCTACTACTATATTTTAATTGCAGTTTTTTCTTTACTATTTCCTCTAGGTATTGGTATTATACTATATAACTTCAGATTCGATAAAATTTAAAAATCATAAAAAGGAGTATTATCAATATTAATAATACTCAAATATTATTAAAACAATTCGAATCTTACTTAATGTAAACAACTCATTTTAACATAAAAAAATAGATTATGAAATACTTACTTTTTTCAATTTTTGCATTATGCCTTTGCTTAATTTCATGTGGAGGTGATGACGGACCAGGTGGGTCTAGTTGTAACAGTCAAGGATGGACAGTAGAATATGAGGATGAACTTGATGCCGTAAATGATGCCGCTACTACATGGGCAAATGATCCTACCG
>JABDKX010000179.1 GCA_013001975.1 Saprospiraceae bacterium
TTATAAGAATCAGAAGAATTAATATTCCTAAAGTGCCATGCTCAGAAAGTAATCTACCTATTTCATTATGTGATGCGGCAAGTTCTCCTTCTTCATCTAGACGTTTATCTTTAGTACGGCTCGCTCCTATTCCTAAAAACGGACTACTTAAGAATCCTTCGATTTCATCAACAAATAATTCAACCCTTCCAGTAGTCAAATCCTGCTTTTCACGTCCAATAGCATCTTGATTCTGATAGCGCTTATCAATTAAGCCCATAGTTTGATTAGAACTAATGACCCAAGTTGCGGCAGCAGCCATAACAAAAAGTGCGAACGACACAATAATCTGATTTTTTTGTTTACCACTTGAACGATAAAATAAATTACCCAAAAAGGCTCCAATAACTAGAATTGCAGCGATAACACCTCCTCTACTAAAGGTTACTATTGCTCTAAAAGACATGGCAATTAATATGATCAAATTTAAGGCTTTTAAAAAGACGTTTGGAGATTTTAAAAATAATCGAACCACAATAGCGAACATTCCAAGACCAAGTGCCGTTGCAACTTGGTTCGGTCCAAATCCTCCGCTCGCCGCTCTGTTTGAAGCAACACTTGAAAGAACCTCTTTTACACTAGGTGTATATAAAAATAAATAGGTTGTCAATGATATTGTGGGTAATAATATACAGAGCATAATATCCATCAAGGTCTTTTTAGTCACCTTCCTATCATACAGAAAAAGTGCTGAGATCCCTAGACAAATTGGTCCACTTAAAACAAAGGTGACATTCGTTCTAAAACGCGCATCAAACGTTAATGTTACTGATGCGACTAAAATGGCAGGTACAAGTGCAATGAGGTAGATGAAATAAGGATAGCCTTTTCCTGATATACCTTTAAAAAACATACCCATAAGCATGAATAAAACCACCAAATACTTTGAAGCTTCATAGGAAATTCCTGCTCTGGTTATTCTAAAAAGGACTTCAATTCCTACGAAATAGGCACAACCCAATAAGACTGCCCTCGTTTTCTCAGAATCTGGAACAATGATGATCCTTTGAATAAAGTAAACCATTAGGATCAAGAAAATTGGTGTAGATAAGGCCTCTCTAAAATATAAAGCCGTACCAAATATTATATGAATGATGATCAACATATAATAATTATCAAATCCCTTTATTCTCTGTTTAACCTGCAAGCTTTTATTTTAAAATTTCATTCTTAATACGCTTATTGTAATAATTAAACGTAAACTTTTTTAACATTTCATCATTTCCTCCAATTAAATTTTGGTATTCTGAAGTATTGTAGTTCAGTACTTCTTCTAGTTTTTGCACTAAATTTTCCTTTGTTAACTCATCTAATAGAAGGCCATTTCGTCCATTGGAAATGTATTGACCTATTGAAGATACATCAGAACAAATTGGTATGCAGCCATAATTCATGGCTTCGGCAATCACCTTCGGAAATCCTTCAGACTCCGAAGGTAATATGAAAATATGGGATTCAGCATATAATTTTTGAACTTCCTCTCGAGGTATAAAACCATGTAATTCGAAGGTTATGTCACTGTTTTCAATACGTCTTTCAATTTTGATTCTGGCAAGACCATCACCAACCAAATGAACTACTCCAATTCGCTTTTTATGGTTTTGATCCAGTTTTAATAATGCCTCGATCATTAATAACACGCCTTTTTCTTTCTCAAGCCTTCCTACAAAGCACAAATTAACTGGCCCTTCAATATCCTTTATTTCTCTAATGGATCTTCCAGTATTTATTTCTGATCTCGTAAGACATGGATTTTCTAAACTCAATGAATTTTTACTTTGATTGTCCCACTTTCCATTTATTGTTACTGGTTTCGATTGTTGTCTTAACAACCACTTCTGAATTCTATAACTTAACGGAGCATTTTTTTGATTCCAGTTTCCAGCATATTTGAACCATCCCTTTTTCGAATTAAGTAGCATGAGGTAAGGTATCACAAAAACACCTATTCCTGTTGGAGCTCTAAATTGAAAATGGTCTACTTTTTTTAAAGTACTTGAAATTGTACTCAGGACTCGTGGTGACTGAAAAATAATAGCCATTTTTTTTATCAGTGTTTTTCCACCTAAGGCTGGTAATGGCACAAACTTAATGCGATCGTCAATATATGGAATGGCACTATCTGGTGCTTCTTTATCATGAAACATAGCTACATGATATATCTCATCAAAAATATCCAAAAGATGATTGATCTCAGTAATCGTAGGTCCCCATCCAACGATTGTACCATCTCTAGTTTTAAAATGTTCGGTATGTGAGATGATGGCTAACTTCACAGAGTACGTATTTCTTTTATATATAATTTGATCACTTTTTCCCAGCTATGTTCAGCTGCCCATTCCTTTGCCCTTTTAGAAAATTCTTCTCTTTTATCCAAAATAATTCTAATGGCTTCAACAAATTGTTGGTCATCTTCGTGGTCAATTAAAATCCCTGACCTAACATTATCGATGGCATCTTCAATACCACATCCAATGGCACCAATTGCCGGTAGTCCTGCATGATTCGCCTCTAAAATTGCGATTCCAAATCCCTCAACATCACCTGTTGCGGTCTGGCTGCTTAGCATGATAAATATATCTGAATTTTTTAAGAACAATGGCAATTGCTCATGTTGTACTCGGCCATGAAAGGTAATGCGATCTACTACTTTTAAATTTTGGGCTTCTTTCAGAAATTCATTCTTTTCCGTGGGATAGCCAACACAGTGATAGTGTACATCTGGATAAGATTTAATTACAGATGGTAAATGTTTAATTACATTCAACTGGCCCTTTCTGCTAGTGACATTGCCAACTGTTATTAATTTTGGACTCCCTTTCAAATTCAATTGTTCACCTTCTTTTGAAGACCAGGCTGCAGCATTGAATCCATTAGGGATCACCACTATATTATTTAGATTCAAGTGAGCAATTAGCGATTTGGTGAATTTTGAAACAGCAATAATCTTGTGGAACCTTTTTAATGCCGAATTAATTGACCATCTGAGAATGTTATTTTTATAATTTACCTCAGTGCCATGAACAATTGCTACATATTTCTTTCTACGAAAGAAACTTAGTAATGCCACATTCCAAAGGGGAAATTTACCAGTCGCAATTATGACATTGGCTTTATTTGAAAATCGGAAAACTTCATGAATACGTTTCAGATACATCAAAGGTCTAAACGATCTCAACGCAACCCGTTTAACACTGAACTTGAGATTGGAATCAAATTGGATTTCTTCCTTACCGCTCTCTCTTTGGTCAGTGATCACTTGTACTTCAAATCCATCTTTACTTAGAAATTCTGCAAGATTTAGAGCATGATTTCCAATACCACCAGGTTGAGGCGGGAACTCTGAAGTCACTAGAAGGATATTTTGGGTTTTTATATTCACGCTAAAGTCTCGATCAATGGACCTTGTTTTATTTTGTTCTTAGCTAAATTCCATGATTTCAAAACCTGAAAAATAACAAAAGGTAAAAGTAATACAGTTACCAGAGCGCCCAAAACCATTGCCATTTTATTTTTCTTAAATTGATAGGGCATAATTGATAAAGGCACAGTTCGTAAAAGAGACAGACGCGTTCTTTTTTTTCCATAATTACGTCGAAAGAAATACACAACGCTAGGAACAGGTCGTGGTGCGAGTAAATTTGTAGGCCTAAAAGCATCCCAACTTCCCATCTCTCTTAATCCTCCACTGGCAGCTTTCACATCGAGACAATAGGCTTTCGGATTTGAAACACTTTTTACTCCAGCTTTGAATGCTCTAAGTCCGAATTCACCATCTCCCATACGTTGCTTTTCAAACTGTCGATCAAAAAGTCCAACCTTTTTAAACACCTTTTTATAAAGAACAGTATTTCCTGTTGCAAACTGGGAAGATCGGGCAAAAAATGAGCGCTCCTTCGGCATTTGACCCCCTTCGGGATAAAATACACCAGCCGAAATATCGCAATTAAAGAAATCTAGACATTTTAAATGATTAAATAGCCAATCCTTTTCAAATCGAACGTCATCTTCAGATAAGGCAATAATTTCATTAGCGCTAGATTTAATGGCTGTATTTCGGGCCAGCCAAAGCGCTTTTTCTTTCTGGTTGATGATCTTAAAATCAAGTTTAAATTGGTCATAGAAATTTCTGTTGAAATCATCAGATTGATCAACAACGATGATCTCAAAATTAGAATAGCTTTGGTTTTCAAAATCCTTAAGCACATTGGTTAATTCGGGATAACGGTTCAAGGTAGGAATGATCACCGATACCTTTGGTGCATTCGATATCAATTCTGAGTTAAAAAATGCCCAGGCTGATCTATCTAAAGGATTTTGAGCGAGATTTGCTCTTTTCATGTTTTTGGATCGCATCCAGGCACTAATTTCTTTAAATGGATTTTTAAAAGAGATAAGTCTTAGTAGGAGCACATAAAACACCCAGACTGAATTAAAATATTTTCGAATAAATCTGTAGTTATCCACCAGTGGTAAGGTTTCGAACACTTGAAATCGTTCTGCGTCACCAACATATCCTTTTTGAATGGCCTGCCATGACAGATCATAATTTTGTGCATTTTCCGAAGAGAACAATAGATCTTTTGTTAATTGTGCCTTTACCGATTCTTCCAAAAGATGGTATTTAGGAAAAATAGAATTTCCATTAACATCTGTACATTGAAAATAATGCGTTGGTTGAAGATATTTTAAAAATGTAAATAGCATTATGGCTAATTATTAGGGACACAAAATATATTCGGAGGCAATTTCTCACCATCTTTATACGGATTTAAAGTAGCATCTAAAACTGTGTAATTTTTTTGCTTAAAGAAATCAATGATCTTGTGATCATCATTCGTTTCAACGATATATATAGGTTGAAATTCTTCCAGAGCATTCACACTTCCATTTAGAATATCCAATTCAATACCGTCGACATCTATTTTTATAAGATCGCAACGTGATACATTATGATTAGAAATGTACTTATCAATGCTTGTCATTTGCAATTTAATGGATGAACCTGAGTTATCAGATTCCACAACATTTGATGTGGTATTTTCCAAAAACAATTCTATTTCTTTTTCTTCTGACCCAACGGCTAATTGTTCCAGTCTGACGGTATTTTCCAATACATTTGCACGAATCGATTTTGATAAGGTCTTATTCACATTGGCATTCGGCTCAAAAGCTATGACCTTTCCATATTTACTTAGTGATCGTGCCCAAACGAGTGTCAAATACCCAAAGTTCGCACCAACATCAAAAATTACACAATCATTAGTCCCAGTACGTTTTTTTAATAGGGAAATGCTATTGTTCAACATCTTATTCTCAACCCCCTTATGCTGTGCTTTTGAAGCACCTTTGATAGAGGCAAAATAATCAAAGTTAACCACGAAATCTTGATAGGTTCGTGTAACATTTACCTTGGCTTCTCTATAGACGCCATCCTTTCGCAAAATATAGTCTCTCAGCCATTTGAGCAATTTATTTTTGCCAATTTTATCTCTGGTTTTGGCTGGGATTTTATGGTAGATGTAAACAATAAGTTTTTTCATAGGAGTAAAATAAGATTACTTATTAATAATCTTAATTAATTCTTGAGCAAAAGCTTCACTAGTAACTTCTCGCCCAATCGAATTTACATGGCTTTTATCATAAAACAAATTCGGATCTCTGATCAATTGACTGTGGTTAATGATAAAAAAATAATCAGATGTACTTGTCTCAACATTCATATCTTCAGTTGGTGAAATGTAACAAATTAAATCAACGCCCATTTTACCGCATAAGGTTTTTATCTTTTCGAAATATTGACTCTTAAATTCAACTATGTATGGTTTGATTTTCGAAACCTTAGATTTTCGGTTTTGTATTACGGGATAGGTATAATTTCCGCTGTCATCAAATCGATTTCTTTTGTTGGGCTGAATGGCTGACAATAAGGATGGGTAAAACAGTTCAGCATTAAAATAGGAAACACCGGCAAAAGGTATATATTTTGAATATTGCATGACATTGGCTTCATAGCCTTTTTGTTCCTTATAATAATTATAAACCCAAGGTTCGTTTACAAACATCATGAAACGGTAATCGTTGTCACTAATACCTTCATTTGTCGCATTAAATGCACTAATTCCAGGTGCAAGAACAACAGATTTGGTGGTCCTTCCTTGAGCTAAAAAATGTTGCAACATTAAATAATGGCTCGCTAATGCCGTATCATCCATCGACAGATTGATTCCTTTCAAGTTGGTCAACTTATCGATCGTTTTTGTATCTAAAGTCGTTAAGCCAGTACTCGCGCCTAAAATGATGTAATCAAATTTAGAATCTTTAACCGCATTAACTAAAAATGAAGGTTTATAAAATGACGATTTTCTTAAGAAATACAGGCTCCCATAAGATATAAGAGTTGCTAAAAGCAATGCTCCAAATACTATTAATGCCGTTTTTTTTAAGAACCCTTTCATAATTAAAATTGAAAATAGATAAAATCTGACGGGTTTTTAAAGACACCCATAAAAATGATTAACAGAATGACTAACAATGAGGTCAATCGATTTAGTTTTACTTCCTTCTGTTCTTTCTGAACTGTAAAATATTCGAATAGCATCATTACAATAATGCTCAATACAATGATCATCGTAAACAGCATAGATTTTGATGTTTTATAAAAAAGTCCAAGCGATCCATCCGAAAAATCAAAAATATGACTGAGATATGACCAGGCCATACTAAGGGTATCAGCTCTAAAAAATATCCATGCTATAGTGACTAGAAAAAAAGTGAGTAATATTTTAGGCCAATGTATTAATTCTATTCGGGTTGTGTTCACATGGTTTCGATTTGCTTTAAATACGAATAATGGTAAAAATAGAAGCGCATGAATTGCTCCCCAGATTATGAAGGTCCAATTGGCACCATGCCAAAATCCGCTGACTAGAAAAACAATAAAGACGTTTCTGATTTGAACAAATTTCTTACCGCGGGAACCGCCTAAAGGGATGTAAATATAGTCTCTGAACCAAGTGGACAAGGAAATGTGCCAGCGCCTCCAAAATTCGGCTATATCTCGAGTTAAGTATGGAAATGAGAAATTGGTCATAAGATTGAATCCGAAGAGTCGTGCGGTTCCTATGGCAATATCTGAATACCCTGAAAAATCACCATAGATCTGAAATCCAAATAACACGGCTCCGAGAAATAGTTCTGCAGACGAATACCCTGATGGATTATCGAAGATCTGGTTTACAAAAAACGCACAATTATCGGCTACGACAACTTTTTTAAATAAGCCCCAAACGATCAAATAAAAACCAGATAAGGCCAGTTCAGAATTAAACATTCTTGGCACCTTAAATTGCGGCAAAAGATTTGCAGCACGCTCTATAGGACCGGCTACTAATTGCGGGAAAAAGGAAACAAAGGCGGCAAACTGAATGAAATCATGAGTTGGTTCAATCTTTCTTCTGTAGACATCTATGGTATAACTTAAGGTTTGAAAAGTATAAAATGAAATGCCCACAGGTAGTATGATATTTAGGCTACTTGGACTGATCTCTGAACCAAAGAATGAAAAGGCTTCGACAAAATTATCGACAAAGAAATTATAATATTTAAAGAAGCCAAGCAATCCAATATTGACCAAAATACTTATTAATAATAGTTGTTTGCGATGCTTTTGATTTTCGGATCTATTAAGAAGTCTGCCAATTAAAAAATCAACTATAGTGCTAAACAGGATCAAGGCTAAAAAACGATAATCCCACCAGCCATAAAATACATAGCTGGATAGCACAATTAAACTATTTTGAAGTCTGAGATGTTTATTGGTAACAAACCAATATAAAATAAAAATTACCGGTAAGAATAAGGCAAAATCAAGAGAGTTAAATAGCATTCCTTATTTTATTTCTTATCGTTTAAATTAAGTGATGAAAGAATTAATTTAATAATGGTCAATATAATAACTTAAATTTAAAAGATTAAGGAATACATTTATTAATAATAAACAGGTTTTAATAATTCATTTGCCTTAGTATTTTTCACCCATTTTGAAACTTTCTCAGAAACGATAATACCAGAATCCTTGTATAAATGGTTCCCGTCTGTATAGATATAATCACCATTAAATTCTGTAAGATCAAGATATCCGGAAGAAATTTCAATGGCTTCATATATTTCACTTTCGAAATCTGACATAAATTCTTCTTCAATTTGCATAATCTTTGGATGAATTGGCATTCGCACCAAAAATACATCACCATGATTTTGAAGATATTTTATCGTTTCAATTAAATAATAAATCCGAAGGTCTGACTTTTTAGAAAAGGAACTTAGATTTTTCTTATAGTCTTTCACTTTTTCATTTATTCTTTCTTCAACCACAGTTGAATCCATATCTACCGAAACCTCTAACCAACCATTGTTATGAAGAAACATTGGAGAGGATTTTTTCATAATAAGTTTCTTATAATCACCATTGTAATTATTAAAAAAATAGATGGGATTAGGATTTATATTTACCAACGGCGTATTTTTTAAGCATAATTTCAACTCACGAAATTTATCAACATCATTTGGGTCATCGGTCCAACTAGATATACTCCAAGGATCAATGGTTAATATGAATGTGCCGTTTTCAACATTGGATTTCAATTTCTTTTTAATACTGTTTAAATAGGTGGGGCCATAAGGGCTATGTGCAACTGTAAAGGAATAATTATAAAATTTCTTTTTAAGAATATTATTGAAAATATCTGGTCGCAATCCTTGTGCTGATCGAGATGTACCAATAATTAAATTTTCTTGTTTAGTGGAAGTAAATCTCAAATAAAATGGATCAGTATAACCATTTGCTCTCGAAATAATAAAACAGTATGAAGTAAAAAGCAAAACTCCAAAAAAGGTAATTTTAAAAAAAAATCTTATCCAATATTTTTTCAAGGAAGAGCTCAATTTTTGGATGTTTTTAATTTTGTCAATTTATTCAAATTTTTATCGAACCACTTTGAGAACCGTTCGGCGCCTTTAATATTTAAATGATTGAGATCTGCAAATTCGTCATTTTTAACTTCAAAGTCCTTCAAATCTATGAGCTTAACATCGGAAAACATCATATCTAAAATCTTCTGATATTCCAATTCACTTTTATTGGTAAATTTTAAGTCATGTACTGGACTTCTCAGTAAAAATATCTTTTTATTCTTTGATCTACAATGCTCTATGATCTTGCGTAAATACCCCAAATTATAACTTGATAAATCTCTATCTAAAAATTCTTTTAGGGGTTTTTTCTTCATGACCATTATCAAAGAATCTACCTTATTGTGATGTAAAGGCAAATACCCTCCTATCCTATTTTTATAGTCAAAGTCGTTTGTCACAAGTCTCGATAACTTATCTTTTAAAGATATTGAAACCGAATTCATAAATACTAGCGGATTTTTAAACAATAAAAATTGATGATCTGATAAATTCATGTAAGCTGCATGAGTAGGGTACATTGTGTTCATTATTTCAGCACTATAAATGGCTTTATCATTTCCTGTATAAATTTGATTGTTAGACAGTTCAACAAATACCGTCTCTATTTGGGGATTTTGCTTGATCACCTCTTTCATCTTTTGAAAAGTATAAAAATAGGTTTCTCCCGATTTCGAATAATTCTTAAGCTTAGGTATTAAGGCATCATTATAGGCGCATTCAGAATGTGAATTACCAAATATAACCATCTTGTAGTCTTTGTCTAAAACATAGTTTGAATGGCGCTGCATCAAAAAATGCGTTCCCAATACCATGACAATTACAATGCCTACGGCTAAGATCATGAAGAATATAATTTTAAAAATAAATCCTCTCATTCTATCACTTATTTAATTGATAAAACGAATTAAACGCTGCTTTCTGGTCTTCCAAATTAAACTTAGAACGCACTCGTTCTATGGCATTATCAGACATGATCTGTCTTTGTTCGGTATTCATTTGAAGGAGTTTAAGTAGTGCTTCAGATAACGCCTTAGGATTTCTTTTGGGTATCACCAATCCACTGACCTCATGTTCTACATTTTCCGGGAGTCCTTCAGCATCAGAAACAACACATAAAAGTCCCATGGCCTGTGCCTCTAAAACAGCATTACAAAAGCCTTCAGAAATACTATACTGAATATAAATATGAGATTTTGACATTAATGATTTCACCTGATCATGCGGCTGTTTCCCAAATAAGTGTACCTGTTCAGACAAATCGAGTTGGTCAACAGCAAAGCGGATCTCTTCTAATTGATCTCCTGCTCCAATTATGGTATATTGAAACTTGATATTTTGCTTTTTTAGATGAACCAATCCTTCCAAGGTGTCTATAAGTCCTTTTTTCCAATGTAACCTCGCTACTGTTAACAATTGCAATTTATCGCTAAAGTCATTTATTTCATTTGAGGCCTTTTTGAAGTTAGATACATCTATGGCCGGAGTTATTTTTTGATATGCCGTTTCCTTGGGTAGTCCAAGACCATAGGCAATGTTTAAGAGGTCATCTGAAATTGTATGGACTTTATTGATATGAGACCATAAGCGATCATAGCAATTCGGATATTTTATAGGGTAAATGGCTATGTCAAATCCCCTGAAACTCAGAGCACATTGGGCGTCAATAGCTTTTGGGATCAATTCTCGGCCTAGAGCCATGGTTGCAAATCCGAAATGTACCCAATCCAATTTCGACTTAAAAAAAGCAGCATTTAAATAGATTCTTTTAAAAATTGTCGCTGATTCCGTACCTTGATCTTTTTCAATTTTATAGAAGCGTTTCACTCTGGATAAGTATGGCAGTAAACTAATAAAACCAAGACAAATTTGAATTGCTTGAACCAACTGGTTTTTATAGACCTTACTAAGAATTTTCACTGGACAAAGATCAAAATCAGCAGTTCTTTCCTGACAAAATAAGGTCACCTGATGACCATTTTCTGTAAGCCCTTGAATCTTCGACTTGAAAAAGGTTTCAGAATAAGCTGGTGGCTTCGATAAAACTAGTCCTATTCGCATGGCATTATTCTTGAAATTCTATAATAATATTTGCCAGATCCTGGGAAAATTGTTGCCCGGATCTAACATCTAATTGATTTCCATCAGTAAATGTATATTTCGAATTAAAGGTCATCATATTTATGTATGGTTCAGCAAATGCTTCCGACAGTTGGTCTAATTGCTTATTAAAGTCAGGCATAAGATCGTTTTCAATATCGAGCATGTCTTGAATCACAGGGATTCGGACCAAATATATCTGACCATAACCCTGAAGATATTTTATGGTCTTAATCAAATAAGCCATTCTATAATCCGAAATACCTTCAATCTGCTTTAATTTATTGTGATAGTTTAGTATTTTGTCTTGTGTTCTAATTTCGCGAGAGTTTGCATCTTCCTCCAGTGTTATGTTTAGCCAGCCATCATCTTCAACAAATACAGTTTGATAATTACCTTTACGGTATTTATTGATAATGATCTGCTTATAACTGCTTACGAAGGATTCAACTAGGTATTCGATATTTGGATTCCGATTATCGAAATTTGTGTTTTCTTGAAAATTGTCTTCTTCGGAAAAGGTTTCTAATCGAGTTTTGGAATTAATTTTTATTGACAAGGTCCAGGGATTCACATCCAATATAAAAAATCCAGATTTTGAATTCGGTTTCAATTTTTTCGAAATACTATTCAAATAGACTTCACCGTAAGGTGAACTGGGTAATTGAAATGCATAATTAAAGACATCATCTCTATCCAATATTTGATGCAAATATTCAGGCTTAATGCCCTGAGCTTCACGTGAAGTCCCTAGAATTAAAGAGGACTGTTGAGGCGTTGAAAACTTAAGATACATAGCATCAGTTGAACCATCAGCCATTGAAAAAACACCAACATCACTTAGCCCTAAAAGAGCACCGAAAGTTATAATTTGAATTAAAAATGTTTTCATTCCTAAAATTGAAAATAAATAAATTCTTGGGCTTTGCCTCCATATAAAAATATGATCATCGAAATAATGTAATAGGCTAACCATCTCACAACTTTTGGTCGCCCTAACCATAAGGCTTCCAAGGCGTATTTTTGCCGTCTGCCTGCCCATTCAATGACTAAAAACAGCAAGATCAATATAAATAAGAAACTTGGTCTGATTTCTGGAATTGAAACTAGAGAACTATCGATCACGCCTGCCAAATATTGGACTGCATCAGAGATGGATGGCGCTCTAAAAAAAATCCATGCCAATGTTGTGATCAAAAATGTGATCAACATGGCAATTCCTTCTTTAATACTTGGAAGCATAGTATGTTCTGCAACAACATTGGTATGCTTTCTATTCCGCTGCAACAACAATAAGGGTAAAAAATAAACAGCATTTAATGCGCCCCATACAATGAAGGTCCAATTAGCACCATGCCAAAATCCGCTGACAATAAAAATAATAAATACATTTCTTATTTGGTTGCCTACTGAACCTTTGGAACCTCCTAATGGGATGTAAACATAATCTCGAAACCAAGTTGATAAGGATATATGCCAACGTCTCCAAAATTCTGCAATATCTCGGGAAAAATATGGAAAGGCAAAATTTTGTTTCAGATCAAAACCGAATAATCGAGACGTACCAATAGCGATATCTGAATACCCAGAGAAATCACCATATATTTGAAACGCAAAAAATATGGCGCCAAGAAGCAAGGTACTGCCTGAATACTGTGAATAATCGTCAAAGATCATATTGGCAAACTGAGCACAATTATCAGCAATAACCACCTTCTTGAATAATCCCCATAAGATCTGACGTAGCCCATCGACTGCTTTGGAATAATGGAATTTGCGAGTTTTATAAAACTGAGGCAACAGGTTGGTGGCCCGTTCTATTGGACCAGCCACAAGTTGTGGAAAGAAGCTTACGAACGCGGCAAACGCCACGATATCATTGGTTGGATCTAATTTTTTTCTATAAACATCAATGGTATAGCTTAAGGTTTGGAAGGTATAAAAACTGATACCTACGGGTAGAATTATATTTAATGTATTTGGCTGAATTTCGGATCCAAAAAAAGAAAAAGCCTGTACAAAATTATCTACGAAAAAATTATAATATTTAAAAAACCCGAGCAAACCAATATTTACAAAAATACTCGTCCAAAGCAGGGCTTTTCTCTTGCCACTATCTGATGCTTTGCGCAATTGCTGTCCCACAGTAAAATCAACCAGCGTACTAAATACTATCAAAGCTAAAAACCTGTAGTCCCACCAGCCATAGAACACGTAACTGGCCACAACAATTAAAAGATTCTGCATAGTGAGACTTCCTCTCTTATTAATGACCCAGTAGAGCATGAACACTATGGGTAGAAAAATGGCAAAATCTATTGAGTTAAATAACATTCATTTAAAATTTTATTGAAACCATTTTGAGTAAATTTCCTTTTGAACAATGGTATCGATTCCTTCCAATTCCTTTTTAAAATACGCATCAAGATAGGCAATGGTTTCTGGTTTTGTTTTTATACCGTAATGAAAATCTTTAGGGTTGATCCAGCTATGAATTTTATTGATGAGTTTATGTGAAAATGGTATCCTTTTCTGTTCAGATGGTTTGTTCGGTAAAAAATTCACATACCTGTAATTACCGAAATAATTTAAGATTTTATTCCTTTTTAACTGTAAAAACTCACTTCTTGGAAGCTTGGTTTTATTTGAATGCACATTCAAATCCGCTTCGGAGTACTTCTGAAAATCAACATTTAAAAACTCACATAATTCCTTAATGATCTTTTGAGGATCTTCTATAAAATCTTCAAAAAGAACCACCTTTATCAAGTGTGCCGGAATTTGATCATAATAGACTTCTAATTGTTCTTTATACTGACTTCTTTTTATGATCTTTTCAGGTTCATCCCGTAATGTTCGTTCAAGATTTCTGGTGGCCCGTCCAGATTTTAAAAGATGCTTATAATTTGAGATGCTGCGTTGAGTTGGATGCCTTAAAATAAAAATGAGTTTGATGGGCTTTTTCTGCATCGCTATACGTTCAGCTGCAATTGGCGAAGCCAAATAGGTGGTTGAATCCTCTCCTTTTAAACAACCTTGCTTATTTGTAAATTTCGAATAGTACCAATTCCAAAATAGCTCAGGATCTTTTGTAAGGTCTTGGGTGACTAGCGCTCCGGTTTTCAAGTCCTCAAAGGAAAAATCAGGATGCTGGTCTAAATTATCCATATCAAAAAACCCTAATTCCTCATGTGCCATATCAATATCAGGATGCTTATGTAAAATGGTGTGTAAGGTGGTGGTCCCAGATTTCATGGCACCGCCAATAATAAAATCAGGGAGCTTTTCAGGTTCATCAGATATCCAACTGCTATGAGAAGATTCTATCATATAAAACTAAGTCGGTTAAAGGTAAAAAAAGAAATGGAATTGCTCATAACAACATTCAAAAGCAGCTCCTGATTAATTTGGAAGTTTACGATCATATAGTTTCGTTTTGAATTGATCCAGAATTCCATTGATCTTAATTATTTCATCATTCGAAAGTGCCCCTTTTTGAACTTCACCATGTCGAATACTACT
>JABDKX010000012.1 GCA_013001975.1 Saprospiraceae bacterium
TTTATTTCAATTCTGATGGCAATGAAAGTACCATGTGCGGCAATGGGGCACGCTGCTTAATAAAGTTTGCTTCGGACCTTGGACACATTAGTAAAAAATGCACATTTGAAGCCATCGATGGATTGCATGAAGGCATAGTTGGAGATTTAATCTCTGTGAAAATGATCGATGTTCTAAATGTAGCAACGTTTGACAAAGACTTTGTGATCGATACAGGATCTCCACATTATGTAAAATTTGTAGACAAATTAGATTATGATGGTTTTATTAAGGATGCCAAATCAATAAGACATAACGACACTTTCGATAAGGAAGGTATAAATGTAAATTTTGTAAAGATTGTTGATGATGGTTTAGAAATGAGAACGTTTGAAAGAGGTGTTGAGGACGAAACTTATTCTTGTGGGACAGGTGTTGTCGCTGCTGCTTTGGTTAGTCATTATGCTGATTCAGAGATTGGTAATGATATATCGGTTTTAACAAAAGGAGGAGAATTGAATGTCAAATTTGATAGAAATGTTGAAAAGTTTGAGAACATTTGGTTAACCGGCCCAGCAATAAAGACTTTTTCAGGTGTAATTGAGGATTAAAGCCTAATCAAACAAACTAATTACCTAATTGCAATTCTAAGTTCATCTTAGCATTGTTTAATTCAGATAGCGCATGAAAATCTTTTTGGGATTTCGCTATGTCTAACCCTTCTTGATAAGTGCTCAAAGCCAATCTTTCTTCTCTGATGATCTCATATAGTTTCCCTAAATGATAGTAAAGACCAACGTAATCGTTGTCTTTTTCCTTCAATTCTAAATAATATTTCAAAGCTTTATCGAATCTTTCAATATTTTCATATTCCTTTGCAATCGCAAAAATTATAAATGAGTCTGATTCATTGGCATTGTAAAAAGAAAGCAATTTTTCGAGACGGGATTCATTCATAATAAAAATTAAACTCTGAGTTAAATTATTGAATTAGTTATATATTTGTAATTATCAATTTAAAATTGAGATATTCCAAATTTTGAACAGAATAATTTCTTATTTATAAAGATAAAATTAGTGATATGAATTTATTGGTTTGCATAAGTAAAACACCAGAAACAACAGCCAAAATTGCGTTTAAAGAAAACGATACGCAATTTGATACTGATGGTGTTCAGTTTATTATGAATCCGTATGATGAGTGGTATGCACTTGTAAGAGCCATTGAGCTCAAAGAACAATTAGGAACAGGAAAAGTTATTGCCATTAATGTAGGGCCTCCTTCGAATGATATCGTCATTAGAAAAGCATTAGCAATAGGCGCTGATGAAGCTGTAAGAGTTAATGGTGAAGAAAAATCTGCAACATTTGTGTCTAAACAGATCGCAAATTATGCGAAAGAAAATAACATTGATATTGTATTCTTAGGGAAGGAAACAATTGATTATAACGGTTCGCTAGTGGGTGGTATGATTAGTGAGTTGCTCGATGTGCCGTTTTTAAGCTATGCGAGTAATTTGGAAATGGAAGGGGACACAGCAACAGTCACTTGTGATATTGAAGGAGGAGAGGAAATATTAAAAGTAAAAACGCCTTTTGTTATTTCCGCTGCTAAAGGATTGGCTGAACAACGAATTCCAAATATGAGGGGTATCATGATGGCAAAGAGAAAACCTTTGGTAGTTATTGATCCCGTAGAAGTAACTGAGAATGAAGCCATTGCGTCTTATTCAATACCAGATTCAAAATCAGGCGTTAAATTATTAGATCCTGAAAATATGGATGAATTAGTAAGATTACTTCACGAAGAAGCCAAAGTAATCTAAATTATTTCACTTTAAATTAAAAGAAATGTCAGTATTAGTTTTTGCGGAAGCGATTAACAATAAATATAAAAAAAGCAGTTTAGAAGTTGTAAACTACGGCGCCAAATTGGCAAGCAGTCAGGGAAGTAACGTCATTGTATTAACAAATGCGAGTGCTGATGCAGCTGCTGAGTTGGGAAAATATGGCGCTCAAAAAGTGCTCAACTTTGAATCTGATTCATTACACGATAATAAGATGTTAAGCCAAATTATTTCAGATGTGGCTAACAGTCATAATGCAGACACAGTCATTCTTTCTGATAATTCAAAAGGAAAAAGTTTGGCAGGCAGAATAGCTATCAAATTAGATGCTGCGGCTGTTTCAAGTGCAACGACTTTACCAAATTTAGAAGATGGTTTTGTTGTGCAAAAATCATTATTTTCTGGTAAAGCCATAGGTCACTACCAAATGAAAGCATCGAAAAAAGTGATAACGGTTGCTGGAAATTCTATTGGACTCGAAGAAATGGGACAACCAGTAGCTGCTGAAGCATTTGATGCCAGCGCTTATAATGCCACAGTCGAAATGGTTGAAACCAAAAGAGTAGAAGGAACGGTTCCATTACCAGAAGCCGAATTGGTCGTTTCAGCTGGAAGAGGAATGAAAGGGCCAGAAAATTGGGGTATTATAGAAGACTTAGCTAAAACTTTAGGTGCCACCACGGCTTGTTCCAGACCTGTAGCAGATACTGGATGGAGACCGCACCATGAGCATGTAGGACAAACAGGAATCGCGATTAAACCTAATTTATATATTGCAATTGGTATTTCTGGGGCGATTCAACATTTGGCAGGTGTAAACCATTCCAAGACTATCGTTGTTATAAATAAAGATCCGGAAGCACCATTTTTTAAAGCCGCTGATTATGGAATCGTAGCAGATTTATTTGATGTCGTGCCGAGATTGACAGAAGCTTTGCAAAAATTCAAGGCGTCTTAACAGTTTTAAGTTGCCTTTGATTACATTTTGAATATTTTATAATATCTTAACCTATAAGATTACTAGCGAATTTTAAGCTATTTATGTAAATTTTGATTTCTTTTGTGCTGATTTTATAAAGGCCACTTGAAAAATAAACAGATTTTAGCCTTTGAAGACGTTATAAATGAATTAAGATTTAAATGGAGAAAATAGAATTGGAAATTGTTGCCCTTTCACACAGCGTTACACAATCGCATAATTATGCAGTTGTTTTGGGTGAACTCAAGGGAAATCGACGGTTGCCAATTGTCATTGGTGGTTTTGAAGCGCAAGCTATAGCTGTTGCTATGGAAAGAATGACACCTAATCGCCCTTTAACGCATGATTTATTTAAAAATACGCTAGACACATTCGATGTCGAACTCAAAGAAGTCATTATCAATAATCTTTTAGATGGTATTTTCTATGCACAATTGGTTTGTGTGAGAGATGGTGAAGAATTTGTAATCGATTCAAGAACTTCAGATGCCATCGCGATGGCAGTAAGATTTAAAAGTCCTTTATATACTTTCGATTTTGTCATGGAACAAGCTGGCGTTGTGCTTGACGATGCTGAACAGAAAAGCAAACAAGCTTTTTCTCCAAAGCCAAGCAGACCAGATAGTTACGAACAATATTCTATAAAAGCATTAAACAAAATGCTTGAAGATGTATTGTCTACAGAAGACTATGAAAAAGCAGCTAAAATTCGTGACGAAATCAACAAACGTAACAAAGGGAAATAGGTTACATCTGCTTTAATTTTTCAAACAATAATGCTTTCTGACTTTCTGTAAATTCCATGTGGGTTACAAACCTGACCATATATTCTCCAAATGGCGATGCCACAATATTTTCTTTAGCGAGTCGATCGACGAAGCTTACTGCCGTTTCATCTTTCAATGTAAAAATTACAATGTTTGTTTTAACAGGATTAACTGAAGAAACGTAGGGTAGTGAAGTTAATAATTTGCCAATCTCTGTAGCATTATCATTGTCTGTTTTCAGCCTTTCGATATTATGATCCAAAGCAAATATGCCTGCTGCTGCAATAATTCCTGATTGTCGCATGCCACCCCCCATTACTTTTCTAAACCTTCTGGCTTCTGTTATAAATGCGTTTTCTCCCAGCAAAACAGACCCTATGGGTGCACCTAATCCTTTTGACAAACAAATAGAAATACTGTCAAACAGATCCCCAATACTTTCCGTGCTGTCTTTAGTTTCTACCAAAACATTGAATAATCTGGCACCATCAAGATGCAATTTTAAATCCTTTTCTTTGCACAGTCTTGAAATAGCTTGCATTTCTTCGAAGGTATAATAGTTGCCGCCTCCTTTATTAGTACTGTTTTCAAGGACCACCAATTTAGAAAGAGGCAACCAATCATGGACTTTCTTGATAGCCTTACTGATTAAATCAGGTGTAATTTTACCATATTCACCTTCCAAAAGGTTTACACCAACACCAGAATTGAAGGCGTATCCAGCTGTTTCGTATTGATAAACATGGGATGATTTATCACAAATTATTTCATCTAACGGATTGGTATGTACTTTTATAGCAATCTGATTGGTCATTGTCCCTGACGGACAAAACAAGCCTGCTTCTTTACGAAACATCTTAGAAAGTTTCTCTTGAAGCGTATTTACAGTGGGATCTTCACCAAAAACATCGTCGCCAACCAAAGCATTTGACATGGCTTTTCTCATTTCTTTTGAAGGTTTTGTGATGGTATCACTTAATAAATTTATCTTCATCGTTTGATTATTTATATTTGCACAAAACTAACAAGTCTGAATGCCTTTTCAGAATGAAATATATAAGTCAGCTTTTTCTGTAGATAATGTCATTTTTGGTTTTGAGGGCCAAAATTTAAAGGTATTATTAATTCGAAGAAAAGACGAGCCCTTTGCTGGTCAATGGGCATTACCTGGAGATATCGTTCAACCAGATAGAGATTTAGATGAAGGTGCATTGCACGTTTTGAATCAATTAACAGGTATCGAAAATGTTTATCTGGAGCAGGTACATACTTTCGGTAAAGTCGACCGTCACCCTCGAGGACGCGTTATTACTGTGGCATATTATTCATTAATTAAGATCAGCGATGTTACGATCCGAGCCGCATCATTCGCTGATAAGGTAGAATGGAAAGAAATTAGAAAAATTGAATCATTGGCATTTGATCATTTTGAAATTATGCATGCGTGTTTGAAAAGACTCAGACTTAATATCAAGCTGCGACCAATAGGTTTTGAATTACTACCTGAGAAATTTACATTAACGGAACTTCAGAAATTGTACGAATCGATTCTTGAACAAGATCTTGATAAAAGAAATTTCAGGAAGAAAATATTAAGTATGAATATTTTAAAGTCGTTCAATGAAATGCAGCAAGGTGTTGCACACCGACCGGCAAAGTTATATTCTTTTGATGCTGAAAAATATGAAGAGGCTAAAGAGAAAGGCTTTATCTTCGAAATCTGATTAATTTTCAATGACAATGCCATCCCACCTATAGAAAGTATATTTTAATCGTGGGAGATTAGTACTGAAGTTTGGTAACCTTACAATTAATTTTTCCCATACCAATTCGTCATCGATTTTAAATGCAAATGTTGTATGATCAAGTTTGACATCATCCAATTCTATTTCTCCTGAGACGTTAACGGTAAATAAGCCGTAATTACCTATTTCCAAATTTTCATAAACAGGAATACCGAAAGCCAATTCCGTTTCCATTTCTTCTAAAAATATTTGAGTCGATGTTACGGTTTCTCTATCTGCAGCGTAACCCCAAACCAAATAATCCGGTACCTTTTTTATGGTTGTGGTTTCAAGAAATATACCACCAAGATTATCGACTGATAAGTTAAAGTCACCTTCATTAATATTGAGTGTTCCTGTCGTGCTGACCAATTCGCCTTTTATAAACTCAATGTCATAAACTCCTAAATCGGAAGGCAATGTAAAAGTTTTCTCAGTAAATATCTCTCCTGATTCGCAAGGGCCATCTGTCTGGTTTCCATTTATAACAATGGTTATTTTCTGACCTTCGATTGTATATGAAGCGTCTAAAGTTGCATTTGAACAAGAATCAGGTTCCAAACTTCTGACGACAAGGAGATATTTTGATCCATTTTCATCGACTTCCTGACTTGGAACCAACTCAAAATCTTGATCTACAGTAACAACTGTTATGGGTTCTGGTTCCGTCTTTTCACATGAAATAAAGACAAAAAGACAAAGAATCGCAGGAATAAATCTCATATTTTTTACCATTTGGTGTCGTTAGACAATGTAAATTTATAATAAACTAATTTGGAATCAATTTTTAATTGTCAAAATGTCTAAATTAAACATAGGATTTTGTCGAATAAACTATCTTTGCCACCTATGAAGCAGATTAGGAATTTTTGTGTGATTGCCCATATTGATCATGGGAAAAGTACACTTTCAGATAGGTTGTTGGAATTTTGCTCAACAATTGCTGAAAGGGATATGCAAGATCAGGCACTAGATGATATGGACCTTGAGCGAGAAAGGGGCATTACCATCAAAAGTCATGCAATTCAATTAGAGTATAAACATACGGACGGAGAAACCTATATTCTAAACTTGATTGATACGCCAGGTCATGTTGATTTTTCCTATGAAGTTTCCAGATCTATTGCTGCGTGTGAAGGCGCATTATTATTGGTAGATGCTAGCCAAGGTATCCAAGCCCAGACAATATCTAATCTTTATTTGGCAATGGAACATGATTTAGAAATCATTCCAGTATTAAATAAAGTCGATATGGAAAGTGCGATGATTGAAGATGTTTCTGATCAAGTCATTGATTTACTGGGCGTAGACAAAGAGGAAATTATACATGCAAGTGGTAAAACAGGGGTTGGCGTAGAAAATGTATTATCGGCAATTGTAGAACGAATCCCTTGTCCTGTGGGTGATGTTGATGCCCCTCTTCAAGCTTTGATTTTTGACTCTCTTTTTAATTCTTTCCGAGGCGTTATTGCATATTTTAAAAT
Organism: Saprospiraceae bacterium; assembly: GCA_013001975.1. Taxonomy (GTDB): domain Bacteria; phylum Bacteroidota; class Bacteroidia; order Chitinophagales; family Saprospiraceae; genus RFSX01. Next base: position 6,841 of record JABDKX010000012.1, read on the forward strand.
TGTCAGCGGCAAGATAAGAAAAGGTGAAAAAGTCAGATTTTTTAATACGGGTAAGGAATATCATGCTGATGAGATTGGTATTCTAAAATTGAATATGGAGCCGCGAAAAACTTTGGCAGCTGGGGATGTAGGTTATATTATCACAGGCATAAAGGAAAGTAAAGAAATTAAAGTTGGAGATACAATTACAAGTGCTGAAAATCCATGCGAAGCTGGCATTCAAGGATTTGAAGAAGTTAAACCAATGGTTTTTGCTGGATTGTATCCAATTGAAAACGAAGATTTTGAAGACTTAAGAGACAGTTTAGAAAAGTTGCAATTGAACGATGCAGCCTTGGTTTATGAACCAGAATCTTCAATCGCTTTAGGATTTGGATTTAGAGTTGGCTTTTTAGGCATGCTTCATTTAGAAATTGTTCAAGAACGACTAAGCAGAGAATTTGACCAAGAAGTCATTACAACTATTCCAAACGTTTCTTACATAGCTTATACAACTAAGGATAAAGATGTTGCACTAAAAATTAATACACCCAATGATCTGCCTGAATTAAATTACGTCGATAGAGTAGAAGAACCTTTTATCAGAGCACAGATAATATCCAAACCAGAATTTATTGGCGGGATTATGAGTTTGTGTATGGATAAAAGAGGAACGTTAACAAAGCAAACTTATTTGACAACCGAAAGAGTTGAGTTGACTTTTGAATTGCCTCTTGCGGAAATTGTTTTTGACTTTTATGATAAACTGAAATCTATTTCCAGAGGATATGCTTCATTCGATTATGCGCCAATCGAATATCGAGAATCCGATTTGGTTAAATTGGATATCAAATTAAATGGTGACAATGTTGATGCTATGTCTGCACTTGTACATCGTTCAAAGGCAGATCCGTTTGGTCGACGAATTTGCAAGAAATTAAAAGAATTGTTACCGAGACAACAATTTGTTATTGCCATTCAGGCAGCTATTGGTCAAAAGATCATTGCTCGAGAGACTATCAGTGCTATGCGTAAGGATGTAACAGCCAAATGTTACGGTGGTGATATTACGAGAAAAAGAAAATTATTAGAAAAACAGAAAAAGGGTAAAAAGAAGATGCGTCAAATTGGATCTGTCCAAGTACCACAGAAAGCCTTTTTGGAAGTTCTAAAAATTAACGACTAAGCTAATTTTCTTGATTTAAACACCCAATTCCTCACCAAATAACCTTCATTTCTTACCTATTTCGCTTGCTTATCGCAAGAAAGAGGGATTTTTGCCATTTTTCAAGGAACCCCAATTTTGGGGGATACATGGGAGATTTCTCTGCTATAATTTTACGATATAATTGAAACACATCTAATATTAAAAAAATTAAAGCAATGAAAACAAAATATACTTTTACAAAACTGACTTGCTTGTTATTCGCTCTAATGACATGCGGATTGGTTACAGGACAAGGCGTTGACAATAATTATGGTTCAAGCAACAATGCAGGTCATACAGGTGGAATCACTTGGATTGGAGATTCAGGTGGATTCCATTTATCATTGGATAATAATGAAGTTCAATCAAGATTTGGAACAGCAGCCAATACACTTTATTTAAATTATTATGGTGGTGATGTTGACATGCTTGGTTCCTCAAATCCGACAGGAGATCTGATGGTAGATTTTAATGGGTTATATTATGACAATTCTGCCGATAGAGTAGGAATTGGGACAGCGTCTCCAGGGCAAAAACTAGAAGTTAATATTACAGGCCAAGACGGTATTACTATCAATGGTGATGATACAGGTGATGCCAGATTATATATTGAAAACGGTGGTGGCAACCATTATCTTTTTGACGATGATTCTGATAGTCATACTCTTAAATTAGAAAGTGGCGTATCTAGAGCTTTGGCTTTTAA
>JABDKX010000246.1 GCA_013001975.1 Saprospiraceae bacterium
GTATTATTATTCTATATATTTACAACTATAATGAATCACCATTATTAATGAAGGAATCTTCAAATAAATATTTGATCTCAGCTCTTCTTTTAGGGTTGGCATTTCATGGTACATCCATATTTTTTACATTGGAAACAACCTATGATGCTTTAATACATTTATTTTTTGCAGACCATTATGCAACCAGTTGGTTTGAACTTTGGAATTATAAATGGTACACGGGATTTACCGTGACGAGCTATCCCCCTTTAGTACACCAATCCATTGCATTGCTTTCTTTAATTGGTGGATTAAAATTCGGCTTATTTGCTGTGGCACTTATAGCGATTGTTTTATTCATCACAGGTATCTATCGGTTTTCATTAATAATTACATCAAACCGAACCGTGGCTGGCTATGCTTCAGTATTGGCTGTTTTTTCATCATCGTTTGTTGAAACCTTACATATTTTTGGTCAGTTACCAAGCATAATTGGCATTTCGGTCCTGTTACATGCCTTGCCAGAAATATACTTATGGCTTAAAACTGGCAAGAAATGGTATCTGGCAACTTCATTGTCACTTATTGCAGTAACTGTTACTTCGCATCATGTGACCCCGATTTTTGGAATGGTATTTTTCATATTCCCGTTAATCGGCATGGTCCTTATGGATGAATCTCGGGAACGCGTAGGAGACATGAAATCAGTGACATTCAAAACCTTCTTGTATAGTTTCTTCAAACTTTTTAGACGCATTATTAGCTTCGGAATGCTTTCATTGGCAATTATTATTATTTGCATACTTCCGTATTGGATAAACTCAAAGAACAATCCCATTACCCAAATTCCTATTCCACATGGCTCGCGCGATAATTTTCTGGAAATCACCTCATCCGGATTGGTATTTTTTATAATCCCTTGGGGGATTTTACTCTTGCTTTTACCTTATATATTTTATAGATATTATAGTAAGCGGTATTTATTCTTTGGATTGTCGATTACTATACTAACCATTCTAGGTACTGGAGGCACCACCCCAATCCCGCGAATGGTGTTAGGAGAAACGGCATTCAACATACTGACCCTTGACAGGTTTACGCTATGGGCTTCTATCATGTCGTTACCCTTGCTCGGCGAATTTACTTACCGTCTTGCTGATGGCGATTTGAAAGTGCTCATTCATAAGAAATATGGCGCATTGTATCATCGGATCATAGGTGGAATATTAGCAGGATTGTTTGTTTTCATGACAATATTCACTATGAGTCTTGGTTATTTTAGACCATTGCAGCCTCAAAAAATAAAGATGCTTCCGATCGTTAATTTCATAAATCAGGATGACCATGATAAATGGCGCTTTCTAACTCTCGGGTTTGGTGACCAAATGGCTTGGTTAAGTGCTCAAACCAATGCCTTGACGGTGGATGGAAATTACCATTCTGCCAGGCGCTTACCAGAATTGACTACACGACCTGTTGAGCGTCTCGAAAATTCAAAGTTTAAAGGTGTTGCTGGGATTGGTTCCTTACAACAATTCTTAACTACGCCGGAAAAATATAATCTGAAGTATATTTTCTCCAATGATAAATTTTACGACCCTATTCTTTATTTCTGTGGTTGGCATCGGTTACAACAATTAGAAAATGGAATTATGGTCTGGGAACGGCTTAATGTTCCTCCTTTATCTTCAATCTTACCAAAAGAGGATGTCTCAAAATGGCAAAAGATCCTATGGGGCACCATTCCAATTCTAACCGTTCTTATTGCTTTCATACTAAATATTCAAATGCTATTGGTAAATGCTTTAAAACCAAGAGTAAAAAATGTGCCAGTATATTTTGACTTCAAGAATGATTATTCAAATTTTTCAAAGAAATTATTAGCTACAACACATGTTTGGTCTATTATTATAGCAGGAATTACGATTTACGGAGTCCACTTATTCTATATAAAGAATGATTCGCATAGATCTCCTGAAAATACAATCTTGGCATATTATGATGCTTTGGATTATAAACAATTTGAAAAAGCGCATGAATTAATAAACCCTAAAAGCAATATCCCGATTGCACAATACATGTTGGAAATATCCGTGACTGATGGTTTATTAAGCAGTTATGCAAAGTTAGATGCAATACAAATAGAAATTACAAGCCAAACTGACAGCACCGCATCTATTAAGGTCAATACAAACTGGATAACACCACTCGAAAAAATTGAGAAGACGGAAGTCAAAAGAGTTATTAAGCAAAATGGCCTCTGGTATTTGGAACCTGGAGAAATGAACAACGACCTACCTCCAGACCAATTATTAACCTATAATACCACTAGTTATTTTAATCAGGGACGACGACGCATTACCACCGAACAAACACATCATGAAGACGTCTTGAAGCAACCAGTATTGGAAGTGCTTTCATCAAATTTGGTGAAATACGAAAACCATTATGCTATAATTGGTGAAATACAAAATATAGACAATGTACCAGCAGATGTTGTCTTAAAAGGTACCTTGTTTAATGATGCCAACAAGAAACTGGCAAGCTATAATGCCAAATATCATGTTAAACATAAACTTATGCCTAAAGAAACTAGTTCCTTTAAAATTAATTTCGAAGGCATTGCATGGTCCAAAACAGAAGACTCCATTCCAAAATCATTTGATCCTGATGAATTCACTCCTATTGCGTTAGATGAACAACCTACCAAATTCAATTTACAAGTTGCAGGAAATGTTTCTGGATCGGATCTATACAAAAGTGCAGTTGTTAGTGATATTAATATTAACAGTGAGACCATCACAGGAAACCTGTTTAACAGCGGGTCAGAAGAAATAACAATTCCTCAATTATTGGTCACTTATTACAGCAAAGACAAAACGATGTTATGGGTTGACCATCTTTTTATAAAAGAAGGCGTTAAACAACAACGCAAACAAGTTTTTGAATACACTCTTTTGAAGAATGGAAAGATTGGGATAATTAATAATGATATGAAAAACATCTTTATAAATGGATTGCCCAACGAGGATATATCAAATAAAATTGTTCCAAACAGAATTGAAAATCATACTTACTCCGAACTACAAGAAATCGATCATCCTGAATTCGGTTTTATAAAAATTGAAACAAATAATTATATAGGAAACCCAAATTAATGAACCTCAAGTATTTTTACATATTGTCTTCAGTATTGTTTTTATTGATCTCGCAAACTGCGATTAATAAATTGTATAATAATTCTAATATTCAGCTACTTTCAATTTCTGATCAATATGAAGCTGGAAGTCTTGTTGAGTTGCAATTTTCGACTTCTGACAATGCAAAACCGTTATTGTATTGTTCTAATAGTTATGGCTCAACAATAGTGACGCCTACTCAAGAAAACAATAATATTAATTATGAACTTCCATTAACCTTAACTTCCAAAAAAGGAGTAGTTACCTGGAAACTACTTGGTATCAATACTACCGTTTCAGGACAGTTCAAGATCATTTCAAAAAAAGAGGTTGCCAAAATGGAATCTTACATTGGCCCACCGAGTATTGAAGCTGGTGGGACCGATTATACCATGTTGGTCGTTATCCCAACAGATTCGTTAGATAATCCGATAACCAATAAAACTCTAGTAAGTACAAAATACCAGTTTTTAGAAACCCAGAAAAAAGAAGATATATTCACACAAAACCTTATTGCTTACAAGAATATTTACTCGCAAAAGGAAAGTGGCCGTATGTTGGTGTCTTCAGAATGCTTGAATTTCAATTCAAAGGAATTCACGATTAATATTGGCGCCGCAATTCCAACAGATTTTACCATTTCTGATGAACGATCACATGATTATGCCGACGGCAATCAAGTAACTTCATTTTCAACTTCTGTCATAAAGGATAAGCATGGCAATGTAGTTAACGATGGCACATTTGTCAATTTCTTTATTACTAATAAAAGGAGTAATATCTTAAAAACATCAGGAACGACCATTAATGGAATTGCCACAGCTTATATGATTCATCCAGATCAAGAAGAAACTTGGAGCGTAAAAGCCTATATAGAAGGTATGGCAGAGAGCAATGTTTTATCCTTAAGCTACAAACAGGTTATTAATGACTTTCAAGTTGAATTCACTAATAACAACAGAAATATAACAGTTGGTCCCTTACAAAGCTTCATGAAACAAATGATTCCTGATGGTTTACAAGTAAAGCTTACCATCTACAAAGATAACGTACGTGTACAGACATTATTAAAAACTTCATTCAACGGTTTTGTTGATTTTAGCTTGAAGCCAGATGTAATTAAAAACGACATTTATGAATTCAGTATTACAACAGCAGGTTTAGAAAAAACCTTTGAAAACAAAAAAGTATGGTAGGTCAAAACAAAAATATATTGCGTGCCATATTAATCGCCTCATATATCATGATAATTACCTTAATTATTGCAGGCGTAAGCATATTATTCAGTTACTTGAATACAGGTGCTGATCGAGGCACAATGTTGCACACTGATATCCAAAAAGTTGAACAGTATCTACCAAAAGTAAATTGGGCCGAATTAAACAATGAAGGAAGACCAATGGATCCTGAAAACCTAAAGTCCATCGAAGATGATTATTTAAATGCCTGGTTTGTAAAACAAGTAGCCTACAAAACCAATAATACAGAAGGCATTGAAGATTACTATACAGATAATGCAAGAAATAATATTCATGGACTTATAAAACTTAATTCTGCTAAAGGCGTCACAATAGAATCTACAACATTAAGACATAATCCTACACTAGAATTTTTTAGCGAAGATGGACAATTAGCTGTTATTTCGGATAATGATGTGGTTGAATTCAAACGTGTATTCAAGCAAGGGCAATTGGTTCTTGAAACTACTGAGCAATCCAATTATAAAGTGATTTTATTGTTGGAGGATGGGTTTTGGCGAATTCGACATATGGTAAAAGAAAAAGGTAGTAAACCAGAAGTTTTACCTACAGCTAATTCTAAGGACAGTTTGAACATAAATGGTATTAATTATTATCCACAGGCTACTCCATGGAATATGTTCGGTGACCAATTCTCTGAAGAAACCATCGATCAGGACTTTAAGATCATTAAAGATGCTGGATTGAATTCAGTTAGGATTTTTGTGCAATATGCCGATTTTGGAAAAGCCAAAGTCGCTAAAGAAAAAGTAGAAAAATTAAAACTTACGTTGGACATTGCAGAAGCGAATGATATTAAAGTCGTTGTGACACTTTTCGATCTTTATGGGGATTATTCTGTGTTGAATTGGACACTCGACCAACGTCACACAGAAACCATCGTATCCAATTTAAAAGACCACAACGCATTGTTAGCATGGGATATTAAAAACGAACCAAACCTTGATTTCGATTCTAGAGGAAAAGAACTTGTAGTTTCTTGGTTAGATAATATGATTGATTCAGTAAAATCAATTGACCAAGATCATCCTATTACAATTGGATGGTCAGATACGCAAAACGCAACGATATTAAAGGACAAGGTAGATTTCATATCATTTCATTATTATGAGGATCTAGAACAACTAGACACTTCCATAAAATCCTTAAGAAAGGAAATACCAAATAAACCAATAGTTATGGGAGAGTATGGATTATCATCAAATAAAGGATTATGGAATCCTTTTGGAAATACAGAATACGACCAAGCCGATTACCATAAAAAAGCCCAAGAAATAATTGCAGCAAATAATTTACAATTCATGTCTTGGACTTTATACGACTTCATAGAAATACCAAAGGAAGTCGTGGGAGGACTTCCTTGGCGGAGAAATGCACAGAAACATTTCGGGTTTATAGATAAAAGTGGGGATTTAAAAGCTTCTTTTAAATATATTTCTCGGCAATAGATTTTGAGGAAAATCGACGTTTATTTAAAATTATTTTTTCAAAAGCATTTAAATACATAGCTGTGATTTTCTCCATTGGAAAAGCATTTGCAGCCTTAAAATTAGCTTTAGCGATACTTAATCTATGTGCTTCGTTTGTAACTAACACTTCAATCGCTAGTGCCAAACTGTCAACACTCTCTGGCTCGAAGAATTCACCTTGGTAACCTTCATCTTTTACTAACATGGCCAAATCGCCTAAAGCTGGCATAACAACAGCTTTCCCATAGCTTCCAGCTTGGTGTAAAACACCAGAACTCCCAGTTGTAGATGTGTATGGGAATACAACAACTGCACTTTCCTTGAACAAGGTTGGAACTTCTTCTTCTTCAACATAACCCGTAAATCGTACTTGCGACACATGTTTATAGTCTTCCTTAACCTTAGCTAGGTATCCAGGAACGTTTGGGTTATCTGTTCCAGCGATTACAATCTCTAAATTCAATCCAGTGGATTTTCTAACTTTTTCAACTGCTTCAATCATTCCTTCTACTTTTTTGTAGGTTCCGAACTTGCCAAAGGTCATGATCTGAAGTGGTCCTTCTGGTAAACTGTAATCAGGCTCTTTTTTTGCTATTTCAAATGTGCCATGAGGAATTACAGTTACATTATTAACATTGTATTTGTTTTGAAGAATATCGACATATTTCTGCATTGTCAGCGCAACGGTATCGGATTGAAGTATCAATCTGGTCAAGGTTGAACCAATAAATCCATAAAGTTTTTGCATAAACTTATTCGAAGTAAATCCAGCTGAACCCAAATCTACTTCTTCTAGAATATTATGCAGCAACACAATGTTAGGCACATTCATCAACTTACAAACCAAAGGTAACATCAATCCTAATGCCGCTGCAGCTTTATTGTCTCCGAATTTCATGAATTGCAGGTTGAACAAAACAGCATCTGGATTGAATTGACGAATTGCCTTAGAAACATTAAATATATTTTTGTAGCTGTTAAATTCCCAACATTCTTTTACCGTAATTTTGCAACCATCTTCCTCAAATGCAAGATCTTTTGTTCCTTCGGTTTTATCACATAACAGAACCAATTCCGTAATGTTTATATTTTGCCTGAAGTGTTTAACTAAATGATAGGCATATTCGTTTAAAGTTACTTTACTTGGTGGGTATGCGGTTACTAATGCTAATTTCATGATCTAGGGGTTTTTAATACTTTTTATTTGATACAAATTTGCAGTTTAATACTCGCTTTTTCGATTCGCTTTAGTTGGGTTACTTATTAATGTAGACGAATGGAATAAAGCTTACGATTGACTATATTTTAGTTTCTTTTTTAAGTTGAGTACAAAGAAGAAAACCTGTACGATAAGCAAGATGAACATAGCAATGATTTGCATATGAACCACCTGTTCAAGACAGTCATGAAAGAACACGACCAATAGCATTTGAAGCACTCCAAACACTCCCGAAAAAACTACAGGAATATAATTGTCTAAAGACAGATAGTAATAAGCAAAAATGTTTGAAAGAGCAAATAAGCCGGTTGCAACTGCGTATTTCCACAATAATGGAGCCATTGCCAAATAACTTTCGC